>JALTZJ010000014.1 GCA_027046245.1 Acidilobaceae archaeon | reverse complement strand
CTGTAGAGGGCTACTATGTAGTCTGTGCGTCCTCTATGGAGGCGTCTGAGGGCCGCGGCCCCTAGTATGCCGAGGGCGGGGAATCCTACGTGGTAGATGGCGTCGAGGGCGCTGTCGAGGGTGTATAACGCTACTGCTATATAGGCGAATCCTCCTACTATGACTAGGTATATAACTGGGTTGATGTACATTCTGTCGTAGAGGAAGCCGTGTAGAGCGGCTACCGCTGCATTCTCCTTGATTAGCCTCCTAAAGTCTACTTTAGCTATGAGGTATAGGAAGCCAACTACTAGGAAGCTGGCAGCAGCTCCGCCTACCACGGCCAGAGTCATGGGTGCAATCTTCACGGTAAGCATTGCAGCGTGGGCTAGGGAGAGGGTGGTCTCGGTAGCCTTCGCCAGTGCCTCGAAGAGGCCTGAGAAGTAGAGTCCCAGCACCAGGCTAGCAAGGCTTAGCAGCAAATACGGCACAAGCATCAGGGGCGGAGCCTCGTGGGGCTCGCCTTTACTCGGCTCGTATGGCTCGGCATGGAACACCCTGATTATGAGCCTCGCCGTGTAGAGGGCCGTGAACACTGCTGTCAGCGCTGCTAGACTAGCCAGCGCCGGGCTAGCGAGGTTAGCTACCTCTATAACAGCTTCTTTCGTGAAGAAACCGCTGAGCGGCGGTATGCCGGCAAGGCTTAGTCCTGCCAGCCAGAAGGACACGGCTGTTAGCTTCATGTATCTAGCTAGCCTGCCCATGGGGTCGATGAATCTTGTATGGAGAGCGTGTATTAGCCAGCCCGCGGCAAGGAAGAGGCTAGCCTTGAATACTGCGTGGCTGACTAGGTGTCCGAGGCCTGCGGCTACTCCCTCGCCTGCTAGCAGGGCGTCACCCGCCAGGGCAGCCATGCCGCCGGCAGCCGCTGCCAGCATCATGTAGCCCAGCTGGCTCCCAGTACTGTAGGCTAGTATTAGCTTCAGCTCGTCGCTCACTATAGCCATGAGTGATAGGGCCAAGGCGGTCACTACGCCGAGCCACGCAACTACCTCGAAGACAAGTGACGCCTGCTGTAGGGCCGCTCCTCCCGCAGCCAGAGCAGCAGCGACAAGTATAGGGGTCAGACGAAGCATAAGGTAGACTCCAGCCTTCACCATCGTGGCTGCGTGGATTAACGCGGAGACCGGCGTCGGACCAGTCATAGCAGTCACAAGCCACTCATGGAAGGGGAATTGGGCGCTCTTAGCGAAGGCCCCCAACAGCAATATTAGCATGGTAAGCGCTAGTACTCCTTCACCTGCGAGGAGCGAGGCCCACTGACCCGCCCCAGCAGCTATCTCCGGTATCGAGAATGAGCCCGCGGCCAGGTACAGGATCGTTATACCCAGTAATAGACCCACGTCGCCTACTCTAGTGAAGAGTATTGCCCTTACAGCGCTGTGGCTCGGCTCGAAGAACATGGGGGTCCCTAGCACGTACCTACCAGGTTTGCCAACCCAGTACTCTTCCTCGTCAGTATACCAGTGACCTATTAGTGCGTAGCTAGCTATGCCCGTTCCCTCCCAGCCAATGAACATCAATATTAGGTTATCTGCAGTCACCAGCAGTGACATGCTGCCAACGAAGAATGTTATCATGAAGAAGTACCTTGCCCAGCCCGGATCTCCCTCCATATACTTCACGCTATACACTGCAATAAGCAGGCTAACCCAGGTAACCACTAGGCTCAACACGGCTGAGAGACCGTCTATGTATGTGCCCAGAGTTATATCAAGCCATGGTATCCACTCGAGGTTGGCCCCTGCGTGTATCGGGCTGCCACCAGCTAGTATCTTGAATGCTGCTAGGCCAGCTACTACGCTAGCCGAGAGTATGCCCAGAATACTTAGCGCCGGGTACACTAGCTTGTTATTTACTCCTGCTAGCCAGAGCAAGCCCATCACGAGGCTAGCCGCTAGGGGGGCCAGCCACACGAGGCTCCAAGGCAGGAATCCGGCTTCTACAACGCTCAGCTCCGCCACTACACATCACCCCGCTTCAAGAGCACCGGGCTATGATAGTAGAGATGCGAGGGCTGTCGCAGAGGCCTCTGCAGCCCCGAAGAGGGGACCGGCTACGGCGAAGAAGAAGAGGCCGAGTAGGGCAACCAGCACTACTGTAGCCTTGAACTCGTCCAGCCCCTTATCGTTACCGTACTTGGGGCGTCCAAAGAACACTCTCCTCATCGTTATGAAGCTGTAGGCAGCTGTCACAGTAAATGCGATTATGAGTATTATTGTTAATGCTGCTAGCTTAGCAGCAGGAGAGTAGCCTAGCGAATCCACTAGGCCCAGTACTATTAATAATTCGCCCCAGAAGCCGAAGCTCGGGGGTATGCCTGCCAGGTGCATGAATCCTATCAGGCTGGCGGCAGCCAGCGCTGGGTAGGCTCTAGCTAGGCCTCCCATGTCCCTTATACTCCTTAATCCCTCTAGCTCGGTAATGAAGACCCCCGCAGTCATGAATAGAACTGCTTTTCCGATGGCGTGGCTTAGGTAGAAGAATAGCGCGCCCGCGATTCCATAGGGGTTTAAAGTGGCTATCCCGACTAGGAGATACCCCATCTGGCTGACGCTTGAATAGGCTAGGAACCTCTTTAGATCGGCCTGCTTCAGAGCTACTAAGCCGCCATAGACTATGGTGAGTAATCCTAGTGCTAGGAGTGCACCGCTGAGGCTTATCATCAAGTCGGGGAAGAAGGGCAGAGCGAATCTGACGATACCGTAGGCGCCGAGCCCGACGAGGTTAGGGCTGAGAAGCGCCGATACAGGCGTAGGGGCCTCGGCGTGGGCGTAGGGCAGCCACATGTGAACTCCGACAACGGCCATCTTAACTAAGAGTCCTACAAGCACCAGCAGGCCGGCAGCAAGCCCTGCACCCACGGGCTGGAGAGGAATAGAGGCGTAGGCTATCCTGCCCTGAGACACTGTAACGGCGTCGAAACCACCAGCATTTATACCGTAGAGAAGGGCTCCTGCCAGTAGAAGGGCCCCCGCTATATGGGTCCACACGAAGTAGAGCAGGCTTATCCTCCTCCTGTCACCGTAACCATAGTACGCTATCAACAGGAAGCTCGTTATCAAGCTCAACTCAAGGAATATGAAGAAGAGTATTAAGTTGCCCGAGTATGCCATTCCAAGCATAGACGCGGCGAAGCCAGCATATAGCAGGTAGTAGATCCCTATGCCAGGCGGGTTCTCACCGCGCTCCCTCATCTCCTCTATTCTATGAGCCATGTACTTCAAACTGTAGACCGCTACTATAGCGGTAACAACGCTTACTCCAAGAACCACGGGGCCCGACAGGCCATCCACGAATAATACCAGGGTACCTATGCCGCTCTCCCTCAAATCAATTACCAGGGGGTCTATGATGCCTTCGCCCAGGTAGCCTAGAGCGTAGGCGGCCATGACGAGGACTGCTGGCACTGCTAGTACCAGTGCGAGTAGATATGCAAATGGTCTAGCCTTGCTGGCGTCGCTCACGCCAAGTATAGCGAGGGCCAGGAGCGGGGGAGCAATTATAGAGGCCCAGAGTATTGGCGCTTCAAGCATCATGCCTCTTCACACCCCGTCTTCCTCCATAACGCTAGACTCAAGACTCCTTACGAACCTGTACATGCCAGCAATAATCGCTACTGTAACAATAACTTCTCCAGCAACTATCGCTACAAGTAGTATAGCTAGTGAGGTAGCGAAGGTCGGATTACTAGCAGAAAGCAGGGCTAGAACAGCTAGTATAACACCGTTGAATGCGACTTCGGCGCCAAGCATCTGTCTAAGCAAGCTCCTACTGGCAGTCATCCCGTAAACGCCTATACCCACCAGGAGAGACGCTAGTAGGAGCACCACCTGAGCGACTCCAGTCTCTAATGCCATACCGAATCACCCCCTTCTTGCCACCGCAATAGCCTCAAGGATAGTGGCAGCAAGCCCTGCTATCACGACGAAGAGAGGAGCAGCTAGACCCTGAGGAGCATCGCCTAGAAACGTTGCAGCCACACCCCTTAGATCCACAGCTCCCGGCTGGTTATAGAGTAGGTAGAGGCCTCCCCCGAGGGTTACCAGCGCGGCTGCACCACCGGCTAGGGCTGCCGCGGCCGCGCCGCGCTCGTGATCCCACGACTCCTCGGCAGCGCCACCTAGCATGGACATACTTATGATTATAAACATGACGGCAGCTCCTACATACACTATAACTATGAATGCTGCTACGACGCCGTAGCCCATTAACGCAACTATCGCTGCTGTTGAGACTCCCAGCACTCCGAGGCCCACACTAGCGTAGACAAAGTCCTTTAGTCTAATCACGGCTATGGCAGATACGAGCGAGATAATGAAGGCTACGCTTATCGCTGCTACTAGTAGTGCCTGCGATGCCACAGTTTATCACCCGCCTTCCTCGGCGGGAACCTTGATGAGACCGTACTCCTCGTGTATCAGGAACTTGACGGGGCTTCCCTCCTTAGCGGTCTTGTACTCCGGCTCCTTCTGGAACGTCTCAAGATCCCAGAACATCTCGCTCAGGTTCTCGTATACCACATCGTGGTATGGTACATGATACAATGCCTCCGTCGGGCAGACGTCAACGCAGTACCCGCAGAAGATGCACCTCTGATAGTTTATAACGGGGTACTGCTTCATCCTGGTCTTGCCGGTCTTCGGGTCCTTCACCGGTATTCTTATCATTTTCATGGCTGCACTGGGGCATATCCTGGCGCATGCGGCGCAGCTAATGCACTTCTGCTTATTGAGGATTATGAAGCCCCTGTAACCCTTGGGCAGCTTAGAATACTCTTTAGGATATACTAGCGTGAACCTCTTCGGGTCTAGGAAGTACTTTAGACCAACTATTAGGGCCTGCAGATTGCCTTTAACTCCATCTATCAGACTGCCCCTCCTGGGCAGCGTCTTGACAGCGGGCTTAGGCGCCAAGGTCAAAGGCACCCCTTTCTTAGGGTATTCCGAGTGATCCTACACTACCAATAACGGCTATTAAAAAGGGGGGCGTGGAGGATCAGGCTAGGCCTATAAATGCCTGGATTATTCCCAGAGCAAGGCCCAAAAGCGCTAGCGGCAGTGTCAGGCGCCAGGCGATGTCTAGCGCCTGGTCCAGCCTGTATCTGCCGTAGACTGCGCGTAGGAAGCTTATAGCAAGCACTATAATCAGCGCCTTGACGGTGACTATCAAGCTGGGAACGATGTAGCCGGCAAATATGCCCTCACCTGGGTTATAGGGAGCCCAGCCGCCCATGAAGGTCAGGGCTATCAGTATTCCGTAGATGAAGCGCCTCATGTAGGCTCCTCCCATGTTCAGGGCGTAGAGTAGCCCAGAGTACTCGGTAAACGGGCCAGCTACTACCTCGCTCTCAGACTCGGGTATCTCGAAGGGGAAGGCGCTAGTCGACATCGCGACTGCTATGATAACAGCCAGGAAGGCTAGCGGGTTAAGGAGCATGAACCACTTTACAGGGTTCTGGGCCTCCGCTATCACTGCTAGGTTGAAGCTGCCAACGGCTGCTGCGACCGCTAGGAAGCCTAGAATAGCTATTAGCTCGTAGGCTGTTATTATGAAGGCCTCTCTGAGGCCACCAATTACGGCGAACTTGTTATTGCTGGCCCAACCAGCGGCTACTATGAAGATGGGGGGTAGCGTTGTTATGGCCAGTGCTATGAGGAGGCTATACTCCATTGCTCCAGGCGGTAGGGGCCAGTACTGGGGATTACTGGTGAATGGCACGACTGCAACAGGCAGTATGGAGATCACCATGCCCACTATTGGTGCTACCAGGAATGGGGTCATATCGACGCCTCTAGGTATTATGACTTGCTGGAAGGCGTAGCGGAGCATGTCTGCCACTAGGTGTAGTAGACCACCTAATCGGGGGCTGGCCCAGTACGGTCCAAGCCTCCTCTGCACTCTAGCAGCGGTCTTCCTCTCGAACCAGACAGCAACGACGCTGACTAGCAGGCTGAAGCCGAAGCCGACCACTAGGACCTGCCAGACTGGGGGGAACCCGAGTATAGCCTCTACCACGTCAAGCACCATGACGGCTCACCTGTCAGACTCTGGAGGGAAGTAATCGAGGCTACCGTAAATCGCGGGGAGATCCATGACCTTGTGGCCGGGCAGCGCGTACTTGAAGGCGATAGCGTTTCTCGCGCTAGGCGTCACGATCCTGACCCTGTAGGGGTTCAGGCCTCCATCGCTCTCGACATAGTATATGACTTCGCCTCTAGCAGTCTCGCCCCGGCCTATGGCCCTGCCGGCAGGCACCTTCATGGTAGCGTGTAGAGGCAGGAGCTTAGCCCTCCTCTGCTCCTGTAGAACCTTCTTATGGACAGGCCCGTACTTGCTTGACACGCTTTCATGTATTATGGGCTCTCCCTTATGCTTCTCGAGCCAGTCAACTACCTGCTCTAGTATATTCATGCTCTGTTTTATCTCCTCGACTCTCACGTAGGTCCTGGCTAGAGCGTCTCCCTCCTCGAACACTGGTATCTCGAAGTCGAGCTGGTCGTAAACCTCGTAGGGGTCTGCTAGTCTCACGTCGTATGCAACGCCGCTCCCCCTAGCGTTGGGCCCTACTATTCCTAGCTCGACAACTTGCTTCTTGCTTATGACGCCCACGCCTTCAAGCCTGCTCTTGATAACTGGATTGTCTAGGAACAGTTTTCGGTAATCCTCAAGTCTCTTCCTCATGTAGCGTATCGCTCTTCTAACCATATCGGGATACTCGTCGTGTATATCCCTCCTAACGCCTCCGGGCACGGGGTAGCTATGGGTGAGTCTAGCCCCCGTGAGCTCCTGGGCCAGCTCTATCCAGACCTCCCTATCGCCCATGGCCCACATGTACATAGTGCTGTGGCCTAGGAATATGCCGAATATAGCGAATCCGTAGAGGTGGGCGGCTATCCTGTTGATTTCGCAGAGAAGCACTCTAAGGTACTTCGCCCTTTCAGGCGCTTCTACTCCCATGAGCTTCTCGACGGCCCGTACATAGGGCAGAGTTATATTGCAGGCGTCGTGGATAGCCATTCTCTCGAAGAGCGGAATAGGCTTTATCCACCCCCTGATCTCTCCTAGCTTCTCCATCGTCCTGTGAACGTATCCTATGTCTGGCTCAGCCTCTACTATAACGTCGCCGTCAACTTTAATTATGATCCTCATGTGGCCGCTTCCAGGGTGCTGCGGCCCTATGAAAATCTCGTAGGTATCCTTGGCTATTCGACGGCTGGGTATAGTTTTCAGGCCTAGCTCGTCCTTGAAGGCACCGTAGAAGCGGATGTCACCCGACATTGCTGAATGGCACCCCCTCGTATATGTTTTCCTCCCTTACCACGAAGTCCTTTCGTAGCGGCCTCTTCTCCGCCAGGGGGGGTATAAGTAGCAGGGGCTTCAGGTCTGGGTGGCCCTCGAACTCTACACCGAAGAACTCGAAGACCTCTCTCTCCATGAACTCAGCACTAAGCCATACCCCCGTCAGGCTAGGCATAGAGGGCTTATCAATCCTAGGTAGGTAGACGCCCACGCCGATTATAGCACCCTTAACTTCGTCATCAATCATGCTAGTAACATGGTAAACAACCTTTATCGTGTTCTTCTTCGGGTAATCAGTGGCAGTTACACTAACTACAGTGCCGAAGCCGGCATTCTTCAGAGCTAACGCTGCATCCTTAAGCCTGGCAACATCAACTATAAACTCAACGAAGTTAGCGCCCTCCTCTACTGAGTAGCTGACGCCTATACTCTTAAGGGCCTCCTCGGCCCGCTGCCTGGCTGTGCTAAGTTTATCCGCGGCCAACCCTTGTCAACCCCTCCACCAAGAGCACACGTCCTCCTTCGGCTTCACCGGCTCCCTGTCAGGTCTCCAACCTGTTCTAACCCACTCGCCAGCCAGGTGCTTCCTCCTGATTTTTCTTTGAAGCTCTACGATAGCCCTTGCAACACTCTCAGGCCTGGGGGGACAACCGGGTATGTAAATGTCTATAGGTATAACCTCCCATGGCCTCACGACGTTGTAACTGTTATAGAATAGGCCGCCGTCCAGGGCACACGCACCCATTGCTATGGCGAACTTGGGGCTAGGCATCTGCTCCCAGGTTATCCTAACGGCGCATGCCATCTTCCTAGTAACTGTTCCCTCTATTACGATCAAGTTTGTCTGCCTGGGTGACACCCATGGGAGGCTCCCAAACTGTTCTCCGTCGAAACGCGGCCCGAAGGTCGCCGCGAACTCGGTGCTACAGCAGCTCGTAGTCAGGTGCACAGGCCACAGGCTGAAGCTAGTAGCCCAGTCTACAGCATCTTCTAGCTTGAGTTTACCTAGGAGTATGTCCCTAGCCCTTCTAGCAGCGACATCGACGTTGCCCACGTATACCTTGCCCTCCTCGGCCGCCATACCACGTTTCACCCCTCAAGCATCCAGGCTTCAATTCTCCTAGCTTCTCGCAGTCCATAGTATAGCAGGGGAGTATACACGATTATTAAGAAGGCGTACAGAGCGGCGAGTCTTAGTAGAAACTCTCTCGGAGCGGCTAGCGCTATAGCCAGCAGAATCACTGCAGGCTCCACAGCCAGGAATAATATAAGGAAGCCGAGATACTGCATTGTAACTTTCTTCCTGGGCTCCCCCTTGGGCGGGTTGCCAGCCTCATACCTTTCATATTTAAATCTCTCTATAGCTTCTATATCGGGTCTACCACTAGTAATTACCCTGAGAAGTAAAATCGCGGCTACCGTTGCACCAGCGACTAGCGCTGGCACCACTATGAGGCCGGCAACTACCCTCACTAGGGGGTCGTTGAGTAGCTCAAGCACCCCCCTGGCACCGTTTAGCGGTACAGTAGAGTGGCGAGCGGGATGAATTACCCGGGGGTAGGTGAGGGTGCACAGCGATATATCCATATATAAAAATCGTGCGCGAATAAAGCGGGGGTCGCCTGCAGAGGCCCAAGAAAGGGGGGAAGAGAAGATTATCATTGTTGTAAGAGGGTTCCCCCCGGGATATCCGGGTTTCAGGGTCCTATGAGGTCCTCGACCCTTGGCGGGCTAGGCGGTAGGCCTTTCCTCTCCCTTATCTTCTTGACGAGTTCTGGTAGCATCTGATCCGGCACGGGGGCCCACCTGCTGAACTCTACGCCCCAGAACGCCCTGCCGCCTGTGGCGCTTCTCAGCTCGCCAGCTAGGTCGAAGCTCTCGCTAACAGGCACCTCGGCTATGATTCTGGCCATGGGGCCTACTGTTTCGACATTGAGGATTCTACCCCTCTTCCTAGCCATTAGGCTAGCTATGTTGCTTATGAACTCCATGGGAGCCCTGATGTCTAGTTTCTGTAGAGGCTCTAGCAGTGTCGGCCTAGCTGTTAGTATGCCTGCCCAGATGGCGTTTCTCACGGCGGGGTATAGCTGTCCCGGTCCTCTGTGAACCGGGTCCTCGTGTATTACGGCGTCATGTAGCACTACTTTGACTCCCCTGACGGGCTCGGCTGCTAGGGGGCCCTCCTTCATGGCTAGCCTGAATCCGGCTATGATAGTGTCTTTTACGTCTCTCAGATACTGTACACCGGTGGTCTTGTCTACGAAGATGTTTATGTTCTCGTCTATGGCCCAGATCCTCCTGGCCTCGTCGTAGTCCCAGCCGGCCTTGTCCCTGAGTATCTTAGCCCTCTCCCTCGGGTCCTGGTCCTCTGTTATGGCTCCCTTCTGTACCAACTCGATTGTTTCATCGTTCAGCGGCTCAACGCTTATATAGAGCTTGTTATGCTTGTTGGGGCTCTTGCCCTCGAACACCTGGCTCTTGTCTCTAACGGTTTCACGATAGACCACGATGGGCGGGCTAGCCTTGACTTCCACGCCGAACTTCTCCTTAAGCAGGGTAAGGGCGATTTCTAGGTGCAGCGGGCCCATACCGCTCAGCAGGTACTCTCCCGTCTCCTCGTTTATCTTGACAACTAGATTGGGATCCTCTATTGTTAGTTTTCTTAGGGCGTCTATCATCTTGGGTAGGTCCTGTATCTTGAGGGGTTCTACCGCGATGGTAACCACTGGCTCGCTGACGTAGCGTAGCTGCTCGAAGGGGGCGGCAGTGTCCTCGTATCCTACCTGAACCACGGTCTCTCCTGCTCTCACGTCTTCGAGGCCCATGACGGCGGCTATGTTGCCTGCCGGTATCTCCTTGGTAACCTCCCTGAAGGGACCCATGTAAAGGCTTACCTGCAGCACCCTAGCTTTCTTACCAGCAGTCAACAAGTAGACCTCTTCGCCCTGAGTTAGAGTGCCGCTGAAGACTCTACCCGTTGCTACCAAGCCCGCTTTCTCGATTCTAACGTCGTTAACGAAGAACACTAGAGGACCGTTGGGATCGGCCTCAAGCATAGCTTTTCCTATCTCACTGTTAATGTCGCCCTTCCATATCTTGGGGATCCTGTACCTCTGGGCCTCCCTCGGGTTGGGTATAAACTTTATGACCATATCTAGTAGGGTCTCGTGGAGTGGAACCTTCCTGGCCAGCTCCGCCACGGCGTCCTTGCCCTGCTGGTAAGCATCTATTATATCCTTGAACGTAATCTTCTTCCGCTGAGCCACCGGTATGTTTACGCCCCACTTGTCCTTAGCGCTGCCAAAGGCCACCATGCCGGCATTGGGGTCTAGCTTCCACTTCTTCCTGAACTCTGGTTCCGCGTAAAGATCTATTAGGTTGTTTACCTCCTTTATTATCTCTACGAACCTCTGCTGTATCTCCTGGGGGCTGAGCTGCAGCTCCTTTATGAGTCGGTCAACCTTGTTTATGAAAAGTATAGGCCGTACCCTCTCCTCCAATGCCTGCCTTATGACTGTCTCGGTCTGTGTCATAACGCCCTCTACGGCGTCTACGACTACTATGGCTCCGTCTAGAACTCTCAGGCTCCGCGTTACCTTGCCACTAAAGTCTACGTGGCCTGGTGTGTCGATTAGGTTGATCACGTAAGGTTTACCTTCATATTCGTGGTAGAGGCTAACGTTTGCGCTTTTAACGGTGATGCCCCTCTGCTTCTCTACGCTAAGATAGTCTAGGACTAGAGCCTCTCCGGCTATTCTCTCGCTTATGATGCCAGCCGCCGCGAGAAGGCTATCGCTGGTAGTCGTTTTCCCGTGGTCGACGTGAGCTATGATTCCTATGTTCCTTATCTGCTCGATATTCCTCATTATCTTCTCTATCTCAGAGACCATCTTAACCCTGGCGCCCATAGCCTACACCCTGACTCCCGGTATAAACCCGGAGTATCCAGGCGCAAGCTAGGGTTAAATTTACGCTTCCCTCCCGCCCGTCTCCTCATAGAAGGCGTCCAACGTAGCGGCCCTCCTAGCTTTCCTCTTGTATGGGGTGACGAGAACACGCTTAATCTCAGTGGCCCTCTTCTCGCCTAAGCCGTCTACACGGCTCAACTCGGCTATGCTAGCAGTGCAGAACCTTTCAAGAGTAGTGAAATGCTCAAGTATCCTCTCAGCCATGCGAGGGCCTATGCCAGGGAATGACTGGAGAATGTATAGCTGCCATTCTCTCACGTCCCCTAAACGCTGCTTCCTATGAACTACTATCCTCTGCCCCTCTATGCCTACCTTCCTGGCGAGAGCTTCCAGGAAATAAGCCGTCTCCTGTGCTCCACTTGTATGAACAACTCTGACTCCGTACTCCGCTGTAAGGGCGGCCAGGCTTGCGTATAGCTGCCGCTCCCTCCCTCTGTACCTGCGCGGTACTAGGGGCCCCTCCACAACCAGGTATACGTTACTGTAGTGGTCTACGAGCCTCGATGCCTGTTCGAAGAGGCGCCCGTCGAAGAGGCTTTTAGCGTAATCCCAGCTACTCTTCCTCTCCACAACGGTATCCTCATTTATAAGATAGTCGCCCATGGGTAGCTGCTTCCTAACTACGATGACTCCCATGCTCTCAAGCAGCGCTGGTATGCCGCTCTTCTCCTCCCTCACATCAGCGTATATCCTGGGCCTCCTCGCCTTCTCCTCGCTCACTGCCCGCTCCCCCCGCTCTAGCTTTCCTCCCCTCTACACATAACCTGCCGACCCGTCCAGGCACGCTCTTCGCTATGGCATCCGCAAGCTCCTCAGCAGAGGAAGCGGAAGACACCGGCACGTGGGCCATGGCAGCGGCTTCATGGCCTCCCCCCTCGCCCCCCGTCTTCTCGGCAACGAATCTGGCGATCTCCGCGGCCGTGACACCCGAGTCTAGGGCCCTCCTAGAGACCCTAATGGATACCCTGAAGTGGTCTCTCCTCTCGGTGACCACTGCAGCTACATCTGCACCCTCCTCTACTAGGCTCCTCGCCACGACGGACTCGTAGCTACCTACGTGAGTAACCGCTATCAAGATATCAGTGCAAGCCCTCGCCAGCCTAAGCCTTGAGAAGGCGCGGAGCTTCGCTATCCTCTCTCCCAGGTCTGCAGGATCGCTGCCAGGCTGCCTCGGGGCCTGAGCTATCTCGAGGGCTAGCCTATAGTCTCCCCCCCACTCGACTAGTCTATGAGCAGCCGCGAAGGTGTAAGATCCGACAATGAGGAACCGTCTACTGTCGCTTACAAGCCCCGCGAGGGCTAGCGTTGCAGCGCGAGGATCAGAGGGTCTGAGGCCTAGATCCTCAAGGAACCTAACGGCTAGCTCGACGCTGCTAGAAGCACCTACTTCTATGTAAAGCTCGTCAGCTTCGTCATGCACGCTACCCCTCTCGTGATGATCGATCGCTACCCTGAAAGAGGCCTCCTTGTAAATAGCGGCTGCGGGCCCCAATTGGACTAGGTTCGCGGAGTCAACCGCTATAGCAACATCGAATCGATCGTTCTCATCGCATAAAGGCGGCTCCAAGCCTAGCCTTTCAAGAGCGAGCTTGGCAGACCTGCTAGCCCCCTCGGGTAAATAGATACAGGCCTCCCTCGCGGTGTCCCTCAGAGAATATAGGATGAGTACTGCGGAGCCTACTGCATCGAGATCAGCGTTTCTATGCGTTAATACCGCTATCCTAGCCCCTTCCAGTTTTCGCCCTACGCTTCTTCCTGACGCCTGCAACCTGTTCAAACCTCTCGACCCCCGCAGCTATAGCGGCATCGATGACGTCTTCCACGGCAGAAGCGCCCCGCCTACTAGCGTAGACTTCAACGTTAAGCCTGGCAACGCCATCTTCGTCATAGTATACTGAAAGCAGGATTTCAAAGTCCGATGCACGGGCCCCAAGGGCCCGTTCGAGCACGCGCCTTATCGCCTCTTCAGCCTCAATAATAGCCTTCTCTATAACCTTATCCTGCACCACCAGCCTTGGCCCCTCCAAGACCTCCCAGCAGCTTCTTAAGCTCGGCCTCTAGCTTCTCTACCTGTGCCTTCGTAGCCTCTTCGTGCCTCTTGGCGGTGGTAAGCTTCAACTCCAGCTCTTCAACCTGCTTCTTCAGGTCCTCTAGCACCTTTCCTTTCTCGCTCTTAACTAGAACGAACCCCTTCAGAACGAAGACCTCTGCATCGTCTGGAAGCTTCTCCAGCGTTTGAATAATCTCGTTAGCCTCGGCTATCTCAGCCTCAAGTTTAACCTTCTCCGCCTGAAGACTCTCAAGCAGCTGCCTAAGCTGCACGTACTTCGAGTACTTAACCTCGATATCGGGCGGAAGCCTCTCAACCATTCAAATGCCACCCCTTCCACGCCGCAACGTAGCACGGCAGCCCTATAAGCTTAAACGCGCCCCACTCAACGGGGCCGCGAGAGTGTTATAGCTGAGTAGGCTGCATGCGCAAGCAGCAAGTAGGAATTAAGGAGAGCCCTAAGACCCGAATAAGAGTCGGACTCCACAGAAAGCAGCACGCAGTCACCGCGCAGGCTAATAGTGACCTTCCCCTTAGCAGGGCCTGCCTGAGCAGCCTCGGCCATCAAACCCTCATAGACGCCCTTGGCAGCCTCTCCTAAGCAAAGCTCAACCCTGGCCAGCAACTTTTATCATCCTCGCGGGCCTGCCAAGCCTAAGCCTAGGCCCAGCAAGCCTATCCCGCCACATGAAGTCCACTTCGACGCTGTCTTCATCTAAGCCCTTAATAACCGCGGTAATAACGCCGTCACCGCGTATTCTAGCGTGGAAGGCTATCATGAAGGCCTCCGCAAACTCCTCTGCCACGCCAGGCTCAGCCCTAACCAGCAACGGGGGCTCGGCTTTCCCGGGAAGAGGCCTCCCGAGCTCTCTGCTCAACGCAACACCTCTAACTATGAAGCTAACAATGTTCCTAGTGGACAAGTTATCGTCGAAGTCGTATACACGTATAATACCCGGGTTTCCCCGTTTCTCGCCAATTACAACGATGCGGTCAGCACCCAATAATAGGGCTTCCCTAGCCAGCTCCTCCATGCTATAATGGCCCCTCGTAAACCTTATACCCCCGGGAATAGTCGCGGCCAGATCCTTTACTAGGCTCCTAACACGGGGGCTCGGCCTCCTACTAGTAGTTATTAAGATGCGCCTTACTCGGCCGCTGCTATCCATGCGTGAACCCTCTCCCTCGAAGCCCCCTGCAGAGCCGGGACTAGTCTATAGCTTAAGCTTAAGTAGAAGACTAGGAATAACCCGAGATAAATTGTCTCTCTATAGGTTAAAGGGGGAGAAGTCCGAAGGAGGGAGAGTTATTGTGTCTCCTGCTTGGTGGTTTTAGCTTCTAGCTATGTAGCGTTTGAAGTAGCCGGCTAGTCCGCTTCTAGGTGTATATGCTGCTCCGGCCCATTTCGCTCCGCACTTCTTGCAGGCCCAGAGGCCTACGCTGATCCTGTAGACGCTGCCCCGGGTGCCGCAGAAGGGGCACTCGTGGGGTGCATACCTCTTTAGCAGTATATCGCGTACCTTCTTCCTCACGCTGACACCGTATCTAGGCCCGTACCTGCCAGCGGGCCCGACTACCTTTGTCCTGCCCATGCCTCCTCCTCACCCCTGCTTAGCCGCCTCTTCTAGAGCCTTAAAGTATATCTTGGCCGCTGTCTGGCTTGAGGATATCATCCGGTCTATATCCTGCGGCTTCAAAGCCCCGCTCCCGGTCTTCTGCATACCGACTATTCTCCCCTGCTCGTCGAATGCAGTCACCAGCCTTACATCGCTTACGGCCTCCTCTTCTAGGTCGGGGTCAACGATTATGTAGTTTCCTATCTTGGCGGTGGTTACTGTGACGACTGTATGGTTAACCTTGAGTTGCTCGACTTTCTTCTCCCTGTTGACTATTATTTCTCCTGTTTCTAGCTCCTCGTAGTCTGGCAGCCTCGTGTTCAAGAGGGCCGCCATAGTGGCTAGCATGCTGGCGTCGAATAGGTTACCGTTGTGGTCAAGCACGTATATGTCTACCCATACGACCCAGACCTTGTCGCCGGGCCTTATAGCTAGGCTTTCGAGATCTATTGCGCCGACCTCTCTGAGGCTTCTATCGATTACTCTCGCGAGTTCTATGGCGTTCTCGTCGGGCGGCCCGGGCTCGAAGAGGGGGCTGGCGAGTGGGACGAACTCAGCATGAACCGTCAGGACCCCTTGGTTTGGCGTGTCTCTGAACGGGCTTCCGACGTCTACTTTGACACCGGCCATAACTTGAGTCTCGCCTAGCCTGACTAAGGCGCTGCCTTCAGCCTTTTCTATTACGCCAGTTTCTATCTCGAGCTTCCTAGGAGTGTAGAGATCCCTGTTGCCAGGCCTCAGGCCCTTCCTGAGGAGGCTCATGTATGCTTCTTTCTTGAGGATAGGGGTTATTGGTACCCTGAACGGCGTTATACTCACGGTGCTTCACCCCTACTCGGAGGATACGTAGCTCTCCTTAAGCGCCTTCCTTTCCAGATCGACTATGGTTCTTATAGCGGTGAGGGCTAGGTCGAGGGCTTTGCTGAACTCCTCTCTCGAGAGGACGCCGTTTAGCTGCAACAGCGTGACTAGTCCTAGGTCCGGCGCTGCGGCTACCGGCATGTCGGCCTCCCCGTACATGTCTTCAAGCTCGTCTACGTCGACTACTAGGTGGCCCTCTACTTTACCTATAGCCACTCCGCCTACGAGGCCCTTCATGGGTATGCCTGCATCAGCTAGGGCTAGGCTCGCGGCTGTGACGCCCGCAGTCCTAGTACCTCCATCGGCTTGTAGAACCTCTATGAATACATCGATTACCGTCCTAGGATACTCTTCTACTAGTATGACGGGCTCGAGAGCCTCCCTGATGACCTTGGTAAGCTCTATCTCCCTCCTGCTAGGGGCCGGGCTCTTCCTCTCCTCGGTGGAGAAAGGAGCCATATGGTAGCGCACTCTCAAGGTAGCCTTATCTGGTAGCAACGCGAACTTCTGCACGGGCTCCTTAGGACCGTAAACGGCCGCTATCACGCGTGTCCGGCCGAATTCTACTAGGGCGCTGCCATCAGCATTGTTGAGAACTCCGACTCGCATCCTTACAGGCCTTATCTCGTCGAGTCTACGACCGTCGTGGCGCAGGCCGTCGTCTGATATGAGCTTGATGTCGGGTTTTTTGCCTCCACCCATTCCCGTTACACCCCGCTGGATGATGTGGGCTCAGCGCTCTAAACCTCCCTAATCTTCCTCTCCTCCTGTATGAACTTCATAACTCTCTCGGTCAAGCCCGTGGTATGCGCTTCGCGTTCAATCATCTTGACTGCAAGGACGGCGACGGCTTCGAGCCCTTTATTCGGGCATTCTATGTGTATCCTTCCATTGACTGCGACGAAGAACTTGCATTCCGTTTCTTTCTCAAGCGTTTCAAGCATGCTCTTCTTCCTACCTATGACCCTGGGAACCTTAGCAGGGGCTATCTCCACGACCGTGCCACTAACTATCCTTCCTAGATCCTTATCCTGAACCGTGAGAAGGGGATTCCTAGTCTTATCGAAAGCCAGAATCTTAACTTTAACATAGTCTCCAACTCTGAGCATTTTACCCATATCGTCAACCGCCGGGTTAAAAGGTCTACCCAGGAAGTCGTTGACGCTTAGAACCCCTGTATAGGGGCTATTGAGGTCTACATACCAATTCATTATTCCGACGCTTGTGACTAGCCCTATAACAACGTCTCCAGGTCTAGGAACGTAAGGCCCCTTGAGCCTGGCAAAATGCTTCTTGCCCTCACGCTCCTGGTACAGGCCCACTACTGTGGCTATCTTTTTGCCATCAACCTCTATAACGAAGGGGGGCTGAGCCTCCACCTCAGGGTCTAACTCTTCCCCGGGAGTCACTAGCCTGCCAGCGAGTCTCTCCTTGCTCATTGCAGCCATGCCACCTCCCGCTGGAACCCTGATACTCAATGTGTAATCGCGTAACCAAGGGCTTAATTTGACGGCTCCCTCGGGGGGAGAGGGGGGGAGCCTGGAGCCCCGCCGCTTCTAGCTCAGCCACTGTAAAGCCTACATTACGGCTTTAGTAGTTATGACGGCGCTTCCCTTTGTTAGACTCTGTATCCTGTTGACGACCTCTACTTGGCTGCCTGCTGGTATCTCTATCTCTGCTTTGAGGCTGCCGTCAGGAAGCCACTCGGTCTTCTTCAGGTCGCCTATTCTCTGTAGCGCCGAGTAGATGCGGGCAGCGTATGCTGGAGGCACCTTAACCTCGAGTAGCGCCCTTGCAAGCCTGATAGGCATTATCCTCTGAAGCTTCCTAACTATCTCTACGGCCTGGCTCTCTGGATCCTTATAGAGGTCTATCCCTATCCTTAGCTCCTCCATGGCAGCCTCTATCCGGCTCTCAGGGATGGGCCTGCCGGTCGTCGGGTCTATGGCGTTCCTAGCTATATAGTTGATCACCTGCCTCCTTTTGGCTTCAAGTAGCTTCCTGCGCTGCTCCTCGGTTAACTGGATCTCTCCGTGTCTTAGGATAACCTCGGCCACCTTTCTGGGGTCGTCGGTGCCAAAGGCCTTCTTGACCTCCTCCGGGCTAGCCTTTAGTGCCTTCCGCGAGTCCCGGTATATCGTATCGCTCCAGAGGACATCGTCTATATCGATGCTGGCCCCCTCCTTGAACTTGAATGCTTCTTCGGGCCTGACAAGGATCTCGAACCGCTTACCCTTGATCTCTAGCCAGGCGACAACGTACTCCTGCTTCTTCCTAGCCATACCAGCTCTTACCCTCCAAGGGAATAGTGTAGAGCGGGTTTGGAGGGTGAATACTCTATCGTACACTATCGTAGAGAGGAGAGTCGATTAATTTAAGGAGGGATTAAGGCTTGGAGGGTGCTCTGCTGGTGTTCATCGTCTCCAGTTTACCCCTCCTTTTCCAGGTCGGGCCTAATCCTGTCAACGTACTTCTTTATGTCCTCGATTGTCATCTTAGTGAACTTCTTATCCTCGGATGTTATATAGCCTATCTCCATCATGTAGTGGAGGTTTTCTAGAAGCTTTTCTTTTCTCTCCTCACTCCTGAGCATGAACTTGTAGAGCACTGTTATGACCATCTCTATTAACTCGTCTAGCGTCATGTTATCCCTATACATCTTCTCGAAGTACTCGTTGACTTCGGCTTCTCCGGCTCCTATAGCTACAGCCTTGAAGCCAAAGTACTGGCCTCCAGGATCTGTCCTGTATATCCTGGTAGCGCCGTCGGGATTGACGCCGCCAAAGATTAAGCTCACGCCGAAGGGCCTTACTCCGCCGTGCTGGGTGTAGGCCTGCTTGATGTCGGCGACCGCCTTAGCGAGCAGCTCAACCGTCGGGGGTTCACCGTAGAGGAGGCGGTGCCTAACAGCGACTACCCTCGCATAGTCTATTAGTATGCGGCCGTCACCACCCATACCGGCGAAAACGACTCCTATAGCATCGTCTATCTTGTATATCTTCTCTATGCTGTCGAGGTCGATGAGGGGCATTATCCTCCTCTTCTCGGCAGCCAGCACGACTGCAGTGTCGCTCTTGACTCCAAGGCTAGTCCAGCCCTTCTTCACGGCCTCGAAGGCGTATTTAACCTGGTAGAGGTCGCCCTCGGGCGAGAAGATCGTCGTAGCCCTATCATACGCTGTCTGGTGACCCATCGGGAAGGCCAATCCTGATACCCCCCAGGCGGCCCGTAGCTTGAAGCGGGGCTCCCAGTGGCTTTAAGGTGATCATGGACTAGCGCCGATGATGACGAGACCGACCACCGAGCCCCTAGGGACATGTGGGGGCTGTGAAGACTCTTCTCTCACCTGAGGACAACGCGGAGTAGCCGTGCAGGAGCACTGCCAAGCCACACATTAGCCATGCTAGGCGGGAGTCTCAGAGCCCGCAGGAGCCCCTTGACATGGTAAGGGCTCCACAAGCCAGCCGCGTCCTCGGCATCACTGACAAGTACTGTTTCAGCGTCGAAGGCATAAGCCCTCCTAAGAACAGCCAGGTACCGCCAGTCACCGCGAAGCGCGGGACCGAGGCTAACCTCTAGCGCGCCCCATCCCTTCTCCCAAAGCAGCCGAGCCTCGCTAGCATCGACAATCCTCTCCATCCCAGGCTCAACCCTGACAAGATGCACCCTCTTGTTAACAGCAGCGTACCGAGCAGCGTCAACACCTGTAGGCGCCAGGGCAATGATATCAGCCCTAGGAGCCCTATCAAGGGCTAGCCTGGCCTCCCTGCGGGTTGCAGCCTTCACAGTGACGCGAGTGAGAACCCTAACGCCCTTCTCAGAACCTAGCTTCTTAGCCTCTCCTGCATCAACGCCGCCCAGCTCTACAGCTACGGCGCTGTAGCCCAGCTTCTTAGCAAGGACTAGTAGTTCACGCAGCTCGTCGACGCTACGGGGCTTAACTCTAAGGTCGGCGTACAAGGCTTCACCGCCTTTCCAACAGCTCTTTATACTCCTTCAGCGCCTTCCTCCTGCCTCCATGATAGTGGACGCTTATCCTGATTACATCGTCGGCCTCGTATATGCTTACCTCGCCTAGATATGCATCCTGCTTGCTGACCCTGAAGTACATGGCACCGCTCTTATCGACCCTCTCGTCAAGGCTGCCTTCAAGGTACCTGATGTCAGCTGCGCGCATCCTGGAAAGAATGCTTTCAAGGGCCTTCCTAGCATTCTCCCCCTCAAGCCTCGCAGTCAAGACGACAATCGGATTGCCATAGTGGCCCTCGTACATCTCCTCCTCTATTACAAGCTCCTCCCTTACGTCCTCTGGAAAGAGGTTTAACAGCGCCTGGAGAACCTTCTCCTTAGACTCAGTAGCGTGGACATAAACCCTAGCCTCTATTCTACTCACAGGCATGACTCAGCCAGCCCTCCATCCGGAGCTTTTGACGCTCTTCAAAACGGTAGTGACGAGAGATGGTGGCGTCGGAGAGCATACCGGTCAACACCCGCGAGGGGAGAGGGGGCTTGATGGGTGGTGAGGATATAGGATAAGGGGGAGTTTTGAGGCTACTGGAGGTCGCCTTTGTGGTACTTCTCTCTTATCTCGTCGGGTGCGATGAGCCTGGCGCCCCTGCTGGCCTCGTGCCTCTTTCTTAGCTTTTTCTCCTTGGCCTTCTTCTTCCACTTTTGCTTGTGGGTGCCCTTGAGGCCTCTACTCTTCCTCAGACCTCTCATCTTCTTGCCGGCGCTTGTGAGTCCTCTGAAGGGTCTGCCCTTGTGCTTGCCCGTGGTTACCCACTTCAGCTCGGGGTCGCTCTGGATTGCCGGATGATGAGGATCTACCATTATGACCTCGTACCACTTGTACTTGCCGTCCTCGCCGACGTAGTAGCTGTTGAGTACAACGAGGTTTGGATATCTCCTCTGTGCTCTCTCCTCAGCTATGAGCCGCAGGCTCTTGGCTGGGGCGAAGCCGTAGACGCCCATCCTCTTGGGACGCCTACCCTTGTTGGGTCTAGGCTTCCTCCTGCCGCCCTTCCTAACCCTAACCCTCACTACTACTACTCCCTGCTTGGCCTTATACCCTAGAGCCCTAGCTCGCTCGGGCCTAGTGGGATTCTCGACCCTGATTATGGCTGGCTGCCTCCTCCACTCCATCAACCGCCGCTTCATTAGCTCTCCGTGTTCTCCATCGTAGGGCCTCTTCCACTGCTGCGCCATGTAGTAGTAGGCTGACTTCGCCACGGAACGTCACCCAGCCCTTAAGCTACCCCAGTATCACAGGCTCCGTAGGCCCGCCGGCCTAATATAGAGTAGGGTGGACGGCTAACATTGAATCCCCCCGGCTTTGCATAAGCGACATTCCAGGGTGTCTTGTAGGCTTTGGAAGCGGGCCAGATACTCGTGGGTGTTGTAGGCAAGACGAATGTGGGTAAATCCACTTTCTTCTCTGCAGCCACCGAGGTGCCTGTACAGGTCGAGAATAGGCCGTTCGTCACGATCGAGCCTAACATCGGGGTAGCCTATGTCAGGAAGAGGTGTGCTCATGTAGAGTTGGGCCTGCCCAAGTGTGATCCCGTTAACAGCGTCTGTATTGATGGATGGAGGTTTATACCTGTTAAGATGATAGACGTGGCGGGCCTAGTGCCGGGAGCACACCAGGGTAGAGGCCTGGGAAACAAGTTCCTGGACGACATTAGGAAAGCAGATGTGCTACTACTCGTAGTTGATGCAAGCGGCTCGACGGATCCCGAGGGCTTGCCAGCCAAGCCGGGCACATACGACCCCGTCGAGGAGGCTAGAATGATAATAAGGGAGATAGACGAGTGGATGTATCAGAATGTGGCCAGGGACTGGGATAAGTTCGCGCGCAGAGTAGACACCGGAGGAGTACATGACGTTCCCGGCGCGATAGCGCAGAGGCTAAGCGGCTTCGGGGTGACCAGAACTCATGTTGCTGAGGCGCTTGAAGCCACTGGTCTAGGTGACAAGAAGCTGTCAACCTGGAGTGGAGATGAGCTACGCGGCTTCCTCAAAGCTGTAAGGGAGAGAAGCAGCCCCATAGTAATAGTAGCTAATAAGGTAGATATACCGGGGGCCGAGGAGAACGTTAAGAGGTTAAAGGAGGCATTCCCGGGAACCCCTGTAGTGCCTGCCAGCGCCATGGCCGAGCTACTACTAAGGAGGGCGGCCAAGGCGGGCGCAATAAAGTATATACCAGGCGATCCGGACTTCGAGGTCGTAGACGAGTCGAGGCTAGACTCTAAGGCCCGGAAAGCGCTTGAAATCATAAGAGAGAGAGTTCTGAAGCCCTGGAAGGGCACGGGGGTAATACAGGCGCTGAATACGGCTGTGTTCGACGTGCTGGGAATGATAGTAGTGTATCCTGTGGAGGATGCAAGTAAATTCACTGATAGGAATGGACGCGTACTGCCCGACGCGATACTGATACCTAGAGGAAGTAGCCCTAGGGACCTAGCATACAGGATTCATACAGACCTAGGTAATACCTTCCTCTACGCTATAAATGCGAAGACTAAGCAGAGGGTGGGCGAGACGTACCAGCTGAGGGACGGTGACGTTATAAAGATAGTTGCTGCAGCAGCTAAAGGGTAGCACGTTACTTCAAGAGAAGCTTAACTGGTTATGGCTGCCCTTTGCGAGTAAAGGGGCGGGATGACGAAGCCGTCCCAGCATGAGCGGTGATGAGCTCACGACGAACCGACCGCCTCAAGCTAAAGATCCAGCATTCTCTCCGGTGGGAGGGGTTAGAGCGGTGGAGCTGCTAGCACTAACGGTTGTTGCCGTGGTTGCAGGGGTCATAGGCGGCGTTACAGGCTTCATCGCGTCGCTACTCATATGCAGGAGGTGCAGGAAGGCCGCTCTAGCGGTTGAATCAGTGACAGCGATGGCGGCGAGAGAGCGCTTCCTAGTAAAGCTGAGGCGGAGCATAAAAAAGAGGCCATCTAAGAGGTACATCGTGTTCGAGGTTGTGGGAGGCCCGGTCGAGCCTAGGGATCTAGAGAGGGAGATAAGGGAGGCGTTCAAGAGGCTCTTCGGGGAGCCAGCCCTCGGGATCAGCATGCTGCGACTGGCAGAGTACTATGACGACAAGAGCGTAGGCATACTAAGAGTCAGGAGGGAGTACAAGTACCATGCGCTCGCCGCTCTAGGCATAGTCAGGACTGTATCTGGCAAGAGAGTCGTACTAGTGCCTATACTCACGAGTGGCACCATTAAGAGGGCTAGGAGGAAGGCCGGCCTCCTCTAGGCGCAGACACGCAGCCGCGTATCCTCAACTTGCTGGCCTCGCCCCTTGTAGCCACAATCCTCTTATAGAGGACCCAGTCTCTCCTGAGCCTCCACAGCTCAGCATAGGGGTGCTCCACGTAGCCATGCCACGGTGGGTCATAATCCTCGGGCCACTCTGAAGTATAGCGCTCGATCCTGACGCCGCTTTCCCTAACTGCACGCCTGAAACCCCCAAGCCCGGGATTCGCTGAAGCCCACGCCAGGATCAGGCGTGACATAGACCTGTCGCCCCGGGCTAGAGCGACCTGGGCTACAGCCCAGCGGGGGTCGTAACCGGAAACCTGGACTCCAAGCCTTCTAAGGCTACGCTCGATAAACGCTACTTTAGACTTTAGCGTCTTAAGATCCTCGAGGCCCGCCCACTGCATCCCCGTTACGGGCTTTGGCATGAAGGGGTTGATGCTAGCCTTCACTCTACCGCCGCGTCTTCTAGCTAAGCCGGCGATCTCCTCTGCCATCTCTATAGTTGCTTTTACGTCGTCCTCGCTCTCTCCCGGGAAGCCCGTCATTATATAGAGCTTGATCCCCTTGATGCCGGCGTTTAAGGCCATCTCTGCTGCTTCCACAGTCAGGCTCTTCCCTATAGGTTTGAATATCGCCTTTGCTATCACGCAGCTCCCTGTTTCTGGCGCTATCGTTATGGTCTTCTGGCCTCCTCGAGCTATCAGCTCGGCCCTCTTCTCGGTTAACGTCTCTATCCTCATGCTAGGAACGCTTATCTCGAGCCCGTTCTCCACGGCCTCCTCTAGCACAGTCTCTGCAGCCGGATTATCGAAGTAGACTAGACTATAGAATATCACTCTAGAGGCGCGGCTCCTCTTAACACCCTCCCAGAGCAGCTCCCTCAGCTTCCCCAGACTCCTGTCGCGTCTAGGCTTGAATATAGTGCCTTCCATGCAGAACCTGCATCCCCTGCTGCATCCCCTGCTGGTTTCAAGTATGAATCCGCGCCCCCACACGGGCTCTACACCAGCAGGGGGCACCTGCTCAAGCGGGTACCATACATCGTCAAGTCTCTCAACGTAGACTCTCCGGACAGGTGTGTCGCTTAAGCCGTCTACCAGGAAGCCCGGCACCCTAGCTAGTTCCTTCAGCTTTTCCTTCCTACTTGCCCCAGCGCTGAGAGCATCAACCATGTAATCGAGCACTGGTTCCGCCTCGCCTACAAGCACGGCATCAACGATATCAAGCACGGGTAGAGGGTTAGCTGTTACCGCGGGCCCTCCGGCTATCACAACAGGGTCTC
>JALTZJ010000013.1 GCA_027046245.1 Acidilobaceae archaeon | reverse complement strand
GCCGCGTAGACCATGCCGGGCAGGTGGATGTCGTCCACGTAGAGGCCCCTGCCGGTGAGGAGCCTCAGGTCCTCCTTCCTCCTAACCCTCTTCCCTATATACCTCCTCTTCTCCACCACCCTCAACAACCCCCGCCTCCCCTCATGCGCCTCGCAGCGTCGAGGGCGGAGCGCACTATGTTCACGTAGCCGGTGCACCTGCACAGGTTGCCCTCAATGGCCTCACGCACCTCCTCCTCGCTGGGGTCAGGGTTCCTCCCGAGGAAGTCGTAGAGTGTCATAACCATGCCGGGGGTGCAGAAGCCGCACTGAAGCCCGTGGTTGTCCCAGAAGGCCTCCTGTATCGGGTGGAGTTTGCCGTCCTCCGAGAGGCCCTCAATAGTGAGGATCTCCGCCCCGTCAGCCATGAAGGCGAAGACTGTGCAGCTCTTCACAGCCTTCCCATTCATAATCACGGTGCAGGCGCCGCAGTTGCTGGTATCGCAGCCCACGTGGGTTCCTGTGAGGCCGAGTACGTCCCTGAGGAAGTGGACGAGGAGCATTCGCGGGGGGACCCTTGCCCTGACCTCCCGCCCGTTAACCCTCATACGTACCTCTATCAGGCCCCCGCCGTCACCCTCCAAAGGAGAAAACACCAGTGTTACACGGGCTGATCTAATAACGCTCTTAACCTAGTTATTAGACGTAGCTGAGACCCTAGGGATTAACCCACTATAAAAACATGCTTAAGTACATACAAAAGTTTAATCGATCTACTATTTAAAAATTAAATAAGTATTATAAAGTGTGAAATAATCTTGGGATCAGCGGGGAAAGGCAACCGCCTCATCAAGCTAGTATGAGGGGTTGCGGGAGGAGGCGAACAATAGCCGAACACTCTTCAACCTAGTTATTAAAAAGCGTGCGATAAATTGTTTTAAAGTTTTTATAAGAACTTACCTTTAACTTTTACAATAAGACTAATCAAGTATAAATGTAAAGTAGTGAGTGTTTTGGTAACACATACTTTGGGCTCAAAGGAATTCTACGTGATAAGGGATCTAAGTGAAGTTATTACGCTTTGAAAACGGTGATGCCGCTAGCTTGTGCTGGGCTCAATGTAGTGCAAGGGAGTTTTTATGGAACAAGACTATAAGCTTTGAGAGATTCACGAACATGCCACGAGCTGGCAGGATCTAACATGTACATCAAGGTTGGAGCGGGTGGGTTCTAAGTAGTGGCTAGGACTCTTGTCGCCATCCCTGTCTATGTGTATGAAGTCGAATATGCTGCCCAGGTGGTTGGCGAGGCTGTAGTGGGCGTTTACAGGCGGAGTTACCGAGTCCTATAGGCTCGTTAAGTACGGCTCTGAGCTATCTAGACTTGAATGTGAGTTCTATGATGAGGAGCTGGCTGACTCTAAGGAGTACATTAACTGGGATTACTAGGGATAGCGACGTGGTAGTCTTAGTCCCCTTCGACGATGATGGGGGTATCCAATGAGCTAAGGGGGCTTGCTGCGGAGAAGCGCAGAGCGGAGGAGCTGGTTAGCGGCAGGGACTCTGAGAAGCGCCTAATCGACAAGGGGTTTGCGGAGCTGGTGCGCGGAGAACTCGGACTCGGAAACCGTAGTTGTGCACCCCAACTACATGCCCCTTGATTTCAGCCGTGTAGGCGCAGTTGTGCGAGGGAAGGAGTTTAAGGAGGCTGTTCAGCGGAGAGCGAAATCAGGGGGAAAGCACTCCGGGATAGGCGACTCTACACGGGTAAAGCTCTTCCTCTCAGTGGAGGTCGCGAGCTACAGGGTTAGGAGGGTCTACGTTCTGCTCTACCCTGTACTCTTATACTGCTACAGGTATGGAGGCGGAGTGTACGGCTTCATAGCTTCTCTCACGGAGGAGAAAGTTCTACTCGGCAGGGCCCCCCTCACAGAGGCCTATAGGAACAGTAAGAGGTTCGAGTACAAGTTCTGGGCAGCTCTGTTCAACCGTGGGGGAATGGGAAAACAGACCGCCTTCTCCGAGGTCCTCAAGGACAAGGAAGCCCTTCGAGCGATGCTGCGGGTCAATGCATTAACCGCCGCGTTTCAGGTACTTTAGCAGCCCCTCCTCCTCATTAGTGGTGAGAAGCTCCAGTACAAGCACGTCTACCTCGTTAAGTATTTCATTAAGCTCCTCGCGTATAGCGTTTCTAAGGCGGCCGACCTCCTGGGGGGTCAAGAAGCCCCTTTCCTTTAGCTTAGCCTCGTAGCCTAGACTCTTTAACGCTCCCGTGAGTGCCTTGTAGGCCTTCTCGGTAGCCTTTTTACCTAGCTCTGCGAGCCTCCTATGGTTCTCGTCGGCCGGGTCATATTTCGGTATGGGGAATTCTAAGGGTTTCTTGTGGATATCCCTTGGGCCGAATTGCCCCTTTGACTGTAAAGGCTTTATCAGTTCGTCGAGTATAGTTGAGTTTAGTATAGCCGCTAGGTAGTAGGCCTCGTCTTCAAGGTCTGTTTCATACCGATAGAGGGTCGCGTCAATAATGACTCCGTTTAGGACGACAGTATTTTCTCCATACTTGACCCTTACAGGCTCGTTTCTAACTACGCACCCCGCTAGGTACGCCGCTGAACGTAGGTATACAACCTTGTACTTAGCCTTGGGATTCTGCCTTGAAAGCAGATGCTCATAGTCAAGCCTCTGATACAAGGTTAGCTTTTCATTTTTCGCGCCTCTAACCTTGCTCCATATAGTCTCTGCTTTCTCGAGCCATCCAGCCAGAAGCCTGTACCCCTCTTTGAGGGCCCTTTCCCTAGTAAGCACCTCATAGCCCTTATCGCGAGGCCTTATCGGGAGCACAGCAGTGCTGGGAGGTAGGTGAGCGAAGGGCAGCACTTCGGCGCTAGTCAGGACACCATAGATAAACTCCCTCTCCACCGGGAGGGGCGGAGTGTATTCTCTAATCTTGCCTCTCTCCCTACTTCTCTTCGAGGACTGAACAACTACGATGCCAGGTTTAGAGGCGTCTACTATATCAACGAGCCAGGATGACTGCGGAACCAGAGTAGCCCCTTGACGGAAACGGGGATAATACCAGCTCCTCCGAGGCTTAATAGATATTTTCCTGTTACCTAGGAATGATCTGCCGCCAACCCTGTTGTAGTAGAACTTAGTGGACTCTATGGTGAGGTAATTGAGTGCTTCTCTGAGCGGCATAACCTTGTGCCTCTCCTCGGGCAGTTTGCCTCTAACTATGAATCCTTCAACTGGGAACCTTGTCTTCTCGCCCTTTCTAGCTATGACCACGCAAGTTGGCACGTAGAACAGTGGCTCGACACCTTCACAATCAATTATCTTCTCGAATTTAAGACTTACAACATTAAACCTGCCCGCCCTGAAGTTATCGTGCTGATCCGCGCTGAATATTGATCTAGGCATAACAAATCCTATTACGCCGCCGCTCTTCAAATACTTATCCGCTGTTCTAACGTAGAAGAGTGTTGCTAGCTCCATGTGAGTTATGAGGTGCTCGTTCTTCACGAGACCGTAGACGTCTTTTATCATGCTCTTTATTATAGATTGATATCTAGGGTCTGCGATGTACCTATAGGCGAGCCATGGCGGGTTTCCCACTATGTAGTCGAAGTACTCTATGAAGGCTAGAGGGGCTAGGTAACTCTTTATTACAGGTATCCATATTGAATTTATACCTTTCTTCTTAAGCTCTAGGATCCTTTCAATAAAGTCTTTAACAATCCTTAATTCTTCCTTGGAAAGCCTGTATTTTTGTACAATACTATCAAAGTTTAATCCGAAATCTATAGCATCATGTATGTCTTCAAGGAACTCGGTAACCTTCCCTTCCCTTACTATCCTCATCGGTATTAGGAACTCGCCTACGCTCGTCTCTATCTTAATTATATCTATGTTTCCAAGCACTTCTTTCTCGAGTTCTAAGGGTATAAGAGAGTTAGCCAGGTATATTGGTATCTTGATGACGTCACGCCTATAATTGAGAAGTCCTGTAGCTGCAAGTGCTATCAAGTAATTAGTTTTAGCCGTGAAGACTGCTAGGGGCTCAATGTCGAAGCCTACAATGTTTCTCGTAACGCACTTTAGGGTTTCCTCGCTTGGCTTGGCCCTTCTACCTACTTCTTGGATCACGAGGCTGAGAAAGGTCCCGGTGCCACACCCCGGGTCTAGAACCCTAACGTTGCAAGGCTCCGAAAGCTTCTCTGCCAGGTCGCTCTCCCTGATAACTAGCTCGGCGAGCCAGTCGGGTGTAGAGTAGATGCCCAGCTTCTGCCTAACCTCCTTACGGGGTATAAGCTCCTCGTATAGAACCTTAAGCATGTCACGTGCTGCCTCAATGTCGAGGTAGACTGAGGATACCTCGTACTCGGAGAGCTTATCTAGAATCTCCCTTAACACTCTCTCTACGTCTTTGTCCCACTCCTCTAGATACCAGCTGAAGAAGCTTCTCTCCGTAAAGCCACGTATACCTAGTCCGGTAAAGAGCCTTCCACTCTCGACGTACTCAAATGCCCCCTTTAGTTCTATAGGGTCGCGTATTTCCCTAAGGTGATTTAAATATGCCAGAATAGATGTATTGTAGAACTTTGACGCTATTTCAGCTGCTATGAGCTTTAACACTAGAGAGTAATAAGTTTGTATGGCAAAGAATAATTTATCGCCCTCAACGTCACCTTTAAATCCATATAGGTTAGCGATCCTCTTAATTTCCTCGCTAAACCTTGGATAAGCTATTGACATTGTTTTCCTCCACTCCTCAAACAAAATCAGCGTTTTACTTGATCTAGGGGATAATAATTTATTATAGAGTGTCTTGATTGCACGTTTGGATAGCGCGGATCTATACCCAAAGTCTCCAGCAAGGTTATCCGCGGTAAACCTCTTCTTCCACGAAGCAGTAACCGCTACGGCTATTCTCCTGAGTGTCAGCTCGTCAAGAGGATAGGCGCCTGCCTGAGGATTCACCCTTAGATCGCCGCTGTCAACATTATATTCTATAAATATAACTTGCTTACTATTAGTTACAACCCCGAATATCAGTGGTGCAAGGCCTCTACGCCTTATAGCTTCTATGAGGCCACGCACCTCTTGGTCCTCAAGCGCCAATCTTATATACTCTTTGATCTGCTTTAGAGCCTCTTCCCTCTTCCTCGTAGATCTAGCTAGATCCACGCTCGGCTTCTTATACTCAAAGATGGCTAGCCCGTAGAAAGCGTCTACACGCTTATAGCTACGAGCCCACGTATCACTTCCTAAGGGCCTCTCATATACTGGCTTCTCAACCCCTAATCTACTCCACACGTCCCTCCATAGAATCTCTTCTATTGCTGTCTTCACATTCTCTTCATTGCAGCGTGGCCCTCCTCTAGCACATTCCACCTCTATCCTGTCCACGGCCTCCTGAATCTTGAGCGCTACTTCTCTGAGATCTACTCCAGCTACTTCCATTAGCCAGCACCTACCTCCAGGTTGGAGGCTCCTTCACAGACCTCCACAAATATTCTATAGATATTTTATCCCTTCAGGCTGAGCTAGGAGATAGTGTTAGCCTCAAGTATTTAGGGGGTTAGGAGCAGGAATTACTAGAAATATACTTTAGCGAGCATCAATATAGCGCCACGCTGCTCCCTTAACTAACTTGTACTTGCCTCCCTGCGCCTCAATGTAGGTCCTGCGGGGCTCGGAGGAGAGCTTAGCCCTACGTTTTGATGAGGCTCTCGCTGGAGGGCCTCTAGGAGGGTTGCTTTGGGAGGGGTGTTGTTTGTTTGCGTTTAGTGCTGAACTGCTCCGGGAGCTTCACAACGGTTATTGTGTGGCTCTTAGCATCTGCGTGGCGCCTCTTGGGGGGTCACTCTGAGTGAGGCGGCTTTTCGTAGCCTGTTCATCACCGCTAGGCCTATCCCCCTTTCGGGTATCCCTTCTACCGCTGCGGCGGCGTAGCCCTCTTGGTCGAGCCTTCTGAGCAGCCTGTAGAGGCGCCTCGCGGCTATAAGCGGGTCGCCTCTGGGGCCTAGGCTCCACTCTCCCTCGCCCCTGGAGAGGCCCCTGGCCTTCATTTCCGCTAGGGTCTCCTCCGTCGCTATCACCGCTGTCTTGCCGTGCTCCTCCTCTAGCCTCCTTCTGAGGCAGTGGAGCAT
>JALTZJ010000012.1 GCA_027046245.1 Acidilobaceae archaeon | reverse complement strand
GTAACTCGTATACGGAGGCCTTCCTCGCTCCTGGGGGCGCTTGTAGGGAGGTTGGCGCTGCTGCTAGCAGTGCTCCTCCCTCCTGGATGTGGCGTTCTAGTAGTTCCTCCACGGCTTTCCTAGCATCCTCGTCTAGGCCTGTGAAGGGCTCGTCTACTAGGAGTAGGGGTGGCTTGTGTATGAGTGCCCTTGCTAGTTCTAGGCGGCGCCTCCATCCGTAGCTCAGCGCCCCGGCAGGCTTGTCTATCACCCTGTGTAGGCCTAGGAGCCTTGCGGCATCGTCCCTCTGGGGGTCGTAGTCTTTGACTCCGTAGAGTGCGGCGTAGAGCCTCAGATTCTCTCTCACCGTCAGGTAGTTGTATGTTATGGGGTGGTGGGCTAGGTAGCCTATCAGGCGCCGCGCACCCCGGCTCCTGGGCTTCATCCCCGCGATCAATACTGAGCCCCTGCTGGGCTCTGTGAGGCCCGCTGCTATCCTGAGGAGCGTGGTCTTCCCGGAGCCGTTGGGGCCGTAGACTAGGAGCGCCTCTCCCGGGTAGAGGGTTAGCGTAGCTCCCCTCAGTATCCAGGAGTTGCCTAGCATTTTCCATACTCTATTCGCGGCGAGGAGGGGGTCTGCATCGGCCTCGGGTAGGGGAGCCGGCCCGGCAGTCAACGCCCCCTCCCCGCCTTAAGGGCTCCTTACTCCGCCATACTCCTCATCGGCTCCCACAGCGATTCCAGGGGCCTCAGGGTATTCAATAGTTTCGGGCTCCTCGCATCTAGCCTCTCCGGGGTCTAGCGTGTACTTGGCCGTGGAGTACTTCTCCCTGCAGAGCCTAGAGGCGAGGGCCAGCAGCTCCTGCAGCTCGTCCCGACTAGCAGGCCTCAAAGCTCCCATGGCACGTTCTGCGGCTGTTACCAGCGCTCTAACGGCGCCGTCTATAGAGGCCTCAAAGCCGAGTTCCCTGAGGCTGCACGGCCTGTACTTCGCCGGCGTGACCTCGCCCCTCTCCACCCTCTCAGGCCTCCCCGGGGTGAGCCTCCTCACTAATCCAGAGTCAGTGTCTACTAGTAGGGTTGCGTGGTAGAGGCTAGATCGTACTTTCACCCCTGCAGCGCTCCCGGAGACCTTGCAGCCCCCCACTACTATGTCGCCCTCATTCTCGACCCAGGCCCTGACGCCTAGGAGCCTGAGTGCCTCCAGCATGGCTCCGGTGCCAAGGGACAGGAGAGCCTCAACCCCCAGCCTGCGGGGCACGGCAAGCGCCAGGTTAAGGTTGCCCCAGTCATGGTAGACCGCCCCGCCCCCGGTGAAGCGGCGCACCACAGGCACTCCTAGGAGCCTCGCGAGCCTGCAGTCAGCCTCGCTACAGAAGGGTAGACTGTAGCCCACCACTACCGCGGGCCCCTGGATCCAAACCCTAGCCAGGGGCACCCCCCACTCTCCAGACTTGACTACTAGTGCCTCCTCGATGGCTAGATTCATCCAGGGGCTTCCACCCCTGGTTACTAGAAGCGCTGCCTCCCTGCTACCCCGCCTGAGGGTCTCTTCCATGCTCTACCCACTCCCTCCTCAAATGCTTTCCGTAGAGCAGCTCCTCCGCGGCAACCAGGGCCTCCCTAGGGAGCCCTGACTCGACTGGCTCGGCCTGGAGGGCTCTAGAGAAGCCCCCTGCAAGGGCCTCATATATCTCCCCGAGCCCTGGGGCCCCTGAGCCTGCTATGTCTCTGAGCCCCGCTATGAGCCTCCAGGGGTCTACGCCTCCTAGGGGCTTGAAGGGTATGACCCTCCGCCACGCCTCCCTGTCTACTCTGAGGAGTAGGGTGCCGTGCTGTAGCAGGGCTCCGCTCGGCAGCCTGCGCTGAGCGCTGCCCGAGACCTTTATGCCCCCCACGGTGACGTCGCTGGGGGCGCTCGCAGCGTAGCAGAGGCCTCCCTCGCCGGGCACCCCGGGGAAGCCGCCCACCACTGCATCGAAGCCTAGTATGCGTAGGGCCTCCGCCACGCCCTCAGCTATCCTGGCGGCGCTCTCAGCCACGTCTAGCTCTGTCAGGGGGTGGCCTGGTGGGAGCACTAGGGAGTAGGTGACCTCGCCTCCCTCAGCGTGGAGGAGAGCCCGGCCCCCGGTGGGCCTCCTGACCACTTGAAAGCCAAGACGCTCTGCAGCTCTGAAGTCCACGTCGCTCGCGGGCTCCCTGCGTCCCAGGCTCACGCCGCTGGGCCTCCAGGTGTAGAGCCTCAGCAGTGGGGCCTCGAGGCTGGGGGCCAGCTTTAGGAGGGCCTCGTCTAGCGCCATGTTCAGCGCGGGCTCCCTGGGGCCATCGTAGACTATGAGGAGCTTCAACTTGCCTGTTCCTCCCCTCCACCCTTCATCCTGGCGATCGCGGCTAGGTAGGCCTCCTTAGCCTTGTAGCTAGTCCTGGCTAGGGGATGGGCTACCACGTAGGCGAAGCCGAGCCTCCGCCCTATCTCGGCTAGCTCCCTGAACTCGCTCAGCTTGTAGCGCTTCGCCACCGGCAACTGCTTGGGGCTGGGCCTCAAGTACTGGCTCAGCACTAGTATGTCTACGCCGACGCTCCTCAAGTCCCTCATCGCCTCTACTACCTCGCCCCACTCCTCGCCGAGGCCGAGTAGTATGCTGCTCTTCGTCACCAGCCCCGGCCGGGCCTCCTTAGCGTACTCGAGCACCCGGAGGCTCTGCTCATAGCCAGCCCTCCTGTCCCTTACTAGCGGGGTTAGCCTCCTCACCGTCTCTATGTTGTGGGCCAGCACCTCCAAGCCGCTCCTAGCTACTAGCTCAACATGCTCCCTGACACCCTGGAAATCAGGGATCAACGCCTCCACCTTAACCCCGGGATTCAGCTTCTTCACGGCCCTAACAGTAGCGGCGAAGTGGCTAGCGCCGCCGTCGGGCAAGTCGTCCCTGTCAACACTGGTTATGGTGACGTAGTCTAGCTTGAGCGTCTTGACAGCGACAGCGACCCTCCAGGGCTCCCCAGGGTCTAGCGGCTCGGGCTTCCCCTTCTTCACATAGCAGAACCTGCAGCCCCTAGTGCAGGTGTCACCCATGATCATGAAGGTGGCGGTACCGGAGCCCCAGCACTCCCCTATGTTGGGGCATAGGGCCGACTCGCAAACCGTAGCTATCCCGAGGCCCTCCACGAGCCTCGCTACCCTGAGGTACTCCCCGTTTATACTAATCCTAAGCCTAGGCTTGGCCTCAACCGCCACCAGACTCCACCCTCACAATAACGCTACCCGGCTCTACCTCGCTCCCCTCAGGCAGGCTCCAAACCACTACACCCTCGACGGGGCTCTCTATCTCGAGCACAGCCTTCTCAATCTCAACCTCAGCGACTACCTGCCCCTTCTCAACCCGGGAGCCCGGCCTAGCGACGCTCACCAGCTTACCCCTCCAGCCGCCCCTACGAGGCCAAAGCTCCCTGGGAACCCGTACCTCCACTACCCCTGCCTCTCCTACAGCCAAGACACCAGTACACCCCGCTAACGGCCCCCCACTTAATCCACCACATCAATCATTGAGTCTAGGGGTTTGGGGCTTAAAGGCCGGCCCTTGAAGGGGCGACCATTAAAGGAGCCCCTGTGCGACGCCGGAGGCTCCTAGGAGCGGGGGTGTCGTTGGAGGGTTGAGCCTGCTGGAGCCTAGGCCCCCAAGCGATAGAGCCAGCGCCGTCATGATCCTCGCCTTGGTAGCATTGATACTAGCTGGGAGCACAGCCCTGCTCCTTACCGCCGATAACCCGCTCTTCGAGAGGAAGGCCACGCTGCTCCTAGTCACGGGCGACGGGGTGGAGACGGGAACGGCCGTCATCCTGAGGGAATCGGGGGGCGAGGCTGTGGTTAGGGTGCCCCGGGGGCTCTCAGGCAGCCCGGGCCTGCTGCTCCTAGTTGAGCCGGGCGATGGAGAGGCCAGGGTTTACGCTGCCAGCTGGGAGGGCGCGCCTCTGGGGTTGCCCTGGCTGGCCAAGCTGAGCCTCGCGGGCTCGACGCAGCTCCCCGAGGGCGACTGGGGTGAGTGCCAGTATAGCGTGGAGTCCCTCGACTACGTCTCCAATACGGTTAGGCTAGTTGCGGCCGAGCTCGACGCCGGCCCCGGCCTCGACGCCGTGACGGCCATCCTCTACACCGGCGAGGCCAGGGCGGTGGGGAGCGCCGTCGTCACGGTGAACGGGCTCCCAGTGCCTATAGACGTTGAGAAGGCAGCAGGCCTCGGCGGCCTCGCCCTAGAACTGCCTGGGGGGCTGAGGGGCGCCCGGCAGGCTCCCACGAGCCTCGTGGTAGAGGCTAGGCTAGTCGTGGGCGAGGTAGTACTCTCAGGAGGAGACTGCAAGCTCGCGATCGGAGTAGCGGTGCTCCAGCCCATGGCAGCGGAGAGGATAAACGGGGTAGCTGATCCCGCAGAAGCCGTGTGGCCATTCGGCATAGACCGCTGCGAGTCCGACACCGTGGCTCAAGACGATGTGGGCAGGCCCGTCTACACGGAGACGTATAGGGACCCCGTAGAGGCCTTCGTGATCCCAGTAGAGCTTGGCGGCAAGAAGCTGAACACGGGCATGAACCTAGCACTCGAGAACGTGAGGATAGAGGTCACGGTTAAGCCGCTCCAGCAGGGCAGAGTGACTGTGTGCAACATTACAGACCCCGGAGGGGCTAAGCTGCCGCTGGTGAGGGCGTTCCAGAGTTGAGGCCCAGAGGCGTTATGGCGGCAGTAGACCCGGAGCCCCGCACCCCCCTGCCCAGGGCGCTCAAGGTCGTGGAGGCTGGCTGCCATGCCGGCGTCGGAGCAAAGATAGGATGGCCCTACATACTAGAATACGGCCTCCCCGGCGTGGCAGAAGCTAGGGAGACCTGCGGAGGCTCACTCCTAGTAGCCGACCTGAAACTGGCGGACATAGGCCATGTTATGGCCCTCACAGCCTCGAGACTAGCGGGCCTAGTAGACGCTGTGATAGCCCACGCCTTCCCAGGCTCCAGGGGCGCCTTAGAGGAGCTGAAGCGGGCGCTAGAAGAGGCTGGCGTAAGGCTTGTACTAGTCGTGGCTATGAGCCACCCCGGAGCAGGGGAAGCCCTCGAGCCCTGCCTCGACAAGCTACTATCCATCGCCAAGAGGGTGGAGCCATGGGGCCTGGTAGCCCCGGCTACAAGGCCCGAGCTAGTGGCTGCCGCGAGGAAGGCGCTGCCGGAAGCCGTCATACTAAGCCCGGGCGTGGGAGCCCAGGGCGCTGAGCCCGGGGACGCTATATGCGCTGGAGCCGACATAGAGATAGTCGGCCGGGCAGTCTACAAGGCCCCCAACCCCGAGGAGAAGCTAAGAGAAATAAAGGAGATGATAGAGGCGAGATGCGGTTTCACCTCCTAACTATTATAACCTTGTAGTGGCTCTCCTCCTGGAATACCCGTGCCTCGCCTATATCCAGGGACTCAACTAGGTCTTTAATCGTATCTACACAGTCCCTGCTATCGACTAGAACTAGGTACTCTCTTTCAGAGCTAACGGCTATAGTCCTCAGGGTTCTTAGCACGGGCTTAGGGCACTCCTGGCCTCTAAGGTCTATTACCCTCCCCCGGGATAGACCTTCTCTACTCATCCCTAATCTCAACCTCCTCTACTCTTATTACGTTAAGATTCTCTATCTTACTGGCAAGCCTCTCCGCGTCTTCACGCAAGCCATAGACTATTATTTCCACCGAGCCATCGGGCAAATTACTGGCTTCGACTCTAAGCTTCCTCCTAGCAGCAATCGACAATACTAGCCTCCTAAATCCTACTCCCTGCACTTCGCCTCTAACTACGAGCTTGTACCGTTTCCCTGTCATTATTTATGCGCACCCCTCATCTACTCTTTACTCTATTAACTGGAACTTCCCTAGGATCGCCGGGTCTGTGACGTAGTTCCTCAGGCTCCCTGGAGCCGTTACCCTTGCTCTTCCTTTACCCTTCACCTCTCCAATGATCCTAGGCTCGTATTCCCTCGCTTTTAGATCACTTAGGAGGTCCTCCGCTACGCTGGGTGGCGCCACTATTATGAAGGCTCCGTTGGTGCCGCTAGTAGCGTTAGGGAGTATGTAGCGTGTTGCAGCGTATCTAGATAGTTTAGGGTATAATAGTGGGATCTCTGTTAGGTCTATCCACGCATTCATCTGCTTGGCAAGCTCCCATACCACGTATACTCCCGGTCCTGTAACGTCGGTTGTAGCTATCACGTGTTGCTCCCTGTCGAAGGCGTCCGGGTTTCGTGGTAACCGTTCTTCTATTGCCTCCGCGGCGGGCTTATTGGGCCTCGCTATCATGTCTAGGACAGCGTCTTTTGCACGCTCGACCTCTTCAAGCGTTATACCCTCCGCCTCTAGATCGTCTACTAGCTCCTCGTCTATCACCGCTGCTAGGAACACGTTTATCGGGGCCAGCTCTCCGAAGGGCCTCGTCGCTACTATCAAGTCTCCGGGCTCTACTTTGTCGTAGAACGTGGGTGGGTGACCGTGGGAGTCGGCTATAACCGTGGCTCCTATTAGTAGCCGTCCCTTTCCGGGCTGCGGTACATCCAGAAGGTCTGCTCCCAGGTCGCGGGCGAACCTCTCCGTGTTGCTCCAGAGCTTGTCTAGCACCTCCTCGGTTGGAGCGTTTAAGACCGGGGCTATCCTGATCTCTCGGTGTGCTCCTAGGACGAATAAGTCGTTCAACGTGTTGCTGAGGGCGCCGGCTGTCTGGGTGTAGTCTGTAGGCGGCCTCGTCGGGTCTACAATATGTATGGTGTCGTTGTTGGCGGCCGTGTAGCCCTCGCCCTTACCGCCTCTAAGGCTCAGGTAGTCTACTAGCATGAACTCGTCTTCGGGGAAGGGGGTTACTATGCTGTGGCCCTTACCTATTCTTAGCTTGACGCCGCTCCTTGCTATGCCCTCGTATACAGGTAGAATGGCTTCGAGGAACTCATCGGGGGAGCCAGCCCTGCCCTGATATACTTGCACAAGTACTATAGCCCTCTCCGGCTTTATCCCGGTCAAATCCCTTGCGTCCACGCTTGCCTCGCGGCCCAGCTTATATATCCTGCGGTGCAGCTCTACTCCGCGCTGAGGTCTAGGGAAGATATCGGCGTCTTCCCTAGGTGCTATTTCGAGCCCCATGCCGGCTAGCTTCTCCTTGACCCTGGCGAACGCCGGGTAAACCACCCTTTCTAGATCGACTTTTACTGCGCAGCCCGTGGCGAGGCTAAGCGGGTTAACACCAAGCTTCTTATAATACTCGACCATAGCCTCTATCTCTCGTATCCTCCTCCTAAGGATGTCCCTAGAGACTGCCACAATGCATCACCTCCGACGGGAGACTCTAATAATCCAGACTCCCTGGCCAGATCTCTCTACCCCCAGCACCTCCTGTCCATCCTCCTCCATGGCCTTCGGCACGTTATCACAGCTGGGCGGATTATCGGTGAGTACCTCTAGCACGGCGCCAACCGGTATTCTGGCCATCGCCTTGCGAGCATAGATTACAGGGTAGGGGCACGTGTAGCCCCTCACATCAAGCCGGTAAACTCCCTCACTCACCCTTAACAGTCTAACCATAGAGGATCACCTACACCCCGCCAAGCAAAGCACGTACTAGACTAGACACGGGCACCACGCCTCCAAGCCCACAAAACTGCCGCAAGAGCCCAGCCAGCGGCCAAGACGTAGACCGCTATCAGGGTGCCGGGCCAGCCGAGAACCTCTGGCACGAAGACTTTACTGTAGAGTCCTGCATCAACGAGGGGGAGCCTAACGTACTCTACAAATAACGGATAAGTCGCCACGCTGGCTGCCAGCGCGAGGCCGGCGCCCAGATGACCCTCAGCAGCCTTCCACAGGCTACCGCTGGCGCAGGCACCTGCAATACCCATGCCCAGCCCGAAGAGCACGCCCCCCACGAAGTTCATTAAACCCACAGGCTTCACGTAGACGTATGCATCCACCATCCCAGTGTACTTGAGTGCTGCAACCCCTGTAGCCCCCACAGCCAGAGCGAGAGCAGCTCCAACATGGATCCTAGCAGCCCGACCGGCATCCCCGGATCCGAAGAGGTCCCTAAAGGCGGTCGCGAAGCAGAATCTGCTCCTCTGTATTACGAAACCCACGCCGACACCGAGTAGTAGCAGGGCTACTGTAAGGCCTCCCCCCGCCAGGTAAACCAACAGCGCTGCTGCTACCAATAACGCCGCCGCCAATACAGCCTGGATCACTCTAGAGACTCTGCTACCGCCGCCGTTGCCGCTATAAATGGGGGCTTCCAGGCCCTCCCCTGCAACTTCCACGTCTAGATCTACTGCTTCTAGCAGCCTGGCAGCCTTCCACTCGACGTAGCGTGACGCTAGGTAGCCCCCAACAACCAAGCCTGGCAGCATAGCGGCTCCATGAAGACTCAGAGCAGTCAATGCTGATAGAAAGCCGCCCCAATTGCAGCCAAAGGCGAGAGCCACGCCTGCAGCCATAAGGACGCCGCCGATAACGAATTCAGGTAGATCCCTTAACGGCGGCCTCCTAACCCTGGCCTCGCCTGCTAAAACCGCCGCTAGCAAAGCACCTAGGATTAGCCCTATGTCTCCGACGCTCGTTTTCTCGATTAGAAAGAAAGCCTTAGGCTCTCCCGCTAGCCATGAGAATCCCAGGGCAGAGTATATACTCTGACCCCAAGTCAGCAGCCCTGTATACACCGTGAAAGGCTTAAGAGCTATAATGACGAAGAGCAGGTTAAGCAATCCCAGCAGTATACCTGCAGCCCACTCGGGCCACGGCCTTTCAAATACGGAGGCCCAGAGACTCCTCAACGCCCTGAAAGCTATACCTGTATTGTCGTCTCCCAAACGCGCTGAAGCATCTCTGCCCTTTTCCTCAACTACTAGACCGGAGGCCATGGCAGCCCGGCACCCCCAGGATTATTGTAGCCCTGGGGGTGCAGCGGCACTGGCTTCCCATGGAGACTTTTTACGCGTCAAATAAACCAATTAGTTAATACTTAATATTATAAGTTAATGGCTAGTTTGGGCTGTAAGGAAGTAATGAGAGCCTAGAGGCTTCTCTACATTGAGAACCGCTCGGCCTCCTCCTTGAGCCTGAGTCTGAGCCTGGCAGCTAGGCCGGGCTCCCTCTCTACTAACACGACACCCGTAGCTAGGGCTGTGTAGGCGTGGCTAGGAGGCGCCCAGGAGAGGTCAACAATGTCTACCGGCAGCCCGGAGGCCCTCTCAATCTCGTCCCTCAACTCCTCTATAACCAGGAGCCTGTCCGCGTCGGGGCGTAGCAGCACTGCTACGTTGAGGTCTCGTATAGGCCTCTCCTCGAGAACCCCTCCATAGACTACCGCTAGGAGGACCTCGCTGCGGCTACACAGTATCCTAGAGGCTGCAGCTATCGCAGACATCCTCTGCCCCAAGGAGACCTGTTTGGGCATCCTCCTAGCAGCCTCATAATCCCTCAACAAACCTCCCCACCTCCTCCACGAATCTTTCAACTACTCTAAGACCGCTTGAACGAGCCTCTGAGAGTATCCTAAAATCGTCGACATCCCAATACCTGTGAACTATTAAGTTTCGGGGGCCGACGAGCCTGACCATCCCCTCCAGAGTCTCACCGCTGATAACGCCCCGCCCCGCTAACTTCAAAAAAAACATCTCCCTATACGTCGATGCAGAGTCACCGTAAACCTTTTCCAGCAGGAGTAAGCCGGCGTCCGCTGCCGCCTCGACAATCATTATTATAGAGTATCTCAGGCTGAACCGGAGAGTCTTAGAAGAAAGAACCTCCTCCGGATTCATTGAAGAGATACGCCTAGCCTCGCTAAGAGCCTCTTCAACCTCGCGGAGAAGGCCTTTGGACCTGCTCCTTCAGGCCACTACCGCCCTCCTGCAAGCCTCATCGACTCGGGCCAACAACCCCCAGGGCAACGACTACTATAATCTGGAGGGTGAAGCCCCCTCTCCGCCGTTTAAAAAGAGTTTGGAGGGCGATCTATTAAAGCCGGGTGTTGTAGCGGGGCTCTCCTAAGGGTTTTACTGGGCTAGCTTCTTGGCGAGCCTGTAGACGACGGGTAGTAGGATTACTGCTGCCGCTATTGCTACTCCGGCGCTGAGCACTGTTATTACTCTCGTGACTCCTGGGAAGTTGGCGAAGAGCGCTGCCATAGCTATCATGGCGAAGACCGTGTAGAGTAGGAACTTGGCGTAGCCTACGTGTTCTCTGAACTCGGGTGACTCTGCCAGTCCTCCTACTAGGGTGTCTGTTATGAGTATGCCGAATGCCATGACGAGGAAGCCTAGTATGACCGGGTAGACGAATTGTCCGGGGACTAGCATGAGGTTCAGCGCTATCGTGACCACCGCCGCTATCAGGCCTATTAGGAAGAAGTTCTTGAGCATCTCTGCTAGCTCGCTCTTCTCCCTGAACGCCGCTGAGAGGGCAGCATTTATGAAATCAGTGAGTACTCCGGCGAAGATGAAGCCGTAGAGTAGTACTAGTAGTCCTCCTATCACGCGGGGCAGGTAGTAGACTACCTGCGTCAGCACCTCGCCCGCTTGCCCCGGTATCTTTAGCACGGGTAGCGCGACGATTAATGAGAGTACTATTACGAAGGCTTTGACTAGGACTGCCGTGGTGTCGCTGAGATCGATGCCCAGCCGCCTATACTGCTGGCCAACGCTAGTCTTCTCCAGGGGCTTCTCGACTAGCCTGTCGACTAGCCGCCCGACTATCTCTCCTGCGATCACTGCCGCCACGTAGCCAGCCACGACTATCAGGATGCCGCCTACGAGGTTCGGTATGTAGCCTATTATACTCGCCACTAGATCGACTATTTGTTGTTGTAGGCTTTCGAGTAGCCCAGCCAAGTCCCTGCCGCCCCCCACCACCGAACTAGGATAACATTGTTCACTTGTAGCCTCTATAATAATTATTATAATATTCAGTATAATCTATGGATTCCTCCCCTCGGCGAGCCACGCCTCAACTATTATAGTGACAGGCAGCTCGTCGGGCTCCAGGGGAGTCCAGTACCGCTCGCTGTACCAGCCCGCCGGCACGTCGTTCTCCTCCCAGTAGGCTACCGGGTAGGCTGCAAGCCTAGGATAGCCCTGAGGAGTCCTAACCTCGACCTCAACCTTCAAGTAGTCAAGGTTCTTGACCGCAGCCACTCTAACGTAGAGGGTGTAATAGCCCCCCTCATCCACGGTCCAAGCCTCTATCCTAGCATAGTCCCTCAGAGGAATCATAGCATAGTCACGGGGCCCCACAGTCATAGTACCAGAGTAGTAGACCTCTACTCTACCCAGGCCCGTGGAGAGGCCCGTGAGCCAGGCGGCCACAGCTATAGCTAGGGCTAGGGCCAGAGCCACTATGACTATAACGGCTATTACCGGGTCTACTCCCCGCCGCGCCCGCGGCCCCCGCAAAACCATTATCTCCCATAGATAACATTAATAGCTGGTGGAGCAGTTTTAGCTAGACCTTTACCTGAGCGCATCTAGTATCTCGCCTAGCGACGCCACGCTCCTAAGCTCCACTCCGAGCTTGGAGAGCCTCTCCCGGGCCCCCTCCCCTCGATCCACCAATACCAGGGCCGCGAGGGGCTCGTAGCCCTCGCTCCTAGCAGCCTCCACTGCAGCAGCGAGGCTGCCACCAGTAGTTGCAACGTCGTCCACCAGCACCACGGGCCCGCGAGGCGGGGAGCCCTCTACCAGCCTATCGCGCCCGTGACCCTTCCGCTCCACCCTAACGTAGCCCAGGGGCTTGCCCAGCCTTAGGGAGAGCCCCGTAGCCCAGGGGATGCCCGCAGTGGCGACGCCCAGCACAGAGTACTCGCCCCCAGGGGCTGCCTCTGCTAGGAGGCTCAGAGCCTCCCGGAAGACGCCGGGGTCTCCGAGGAGTAGGCGGGCGTCTACGTAGACGTTGCTCTTCCTGCCACTCGCCAAAAGGAACTCGCCGCGCAGCACTGCTCCACGCATGGAGAGCAGCTCCGCTAGCCTGGCAGCACTCCTGGACGGCAAGACTCTGAGACCCCCTCCTCCCCTCCTCCTCACCAAGCCCAGCCTCGAGGGGCTTCAACAGGCTCCTTAAACCAGGTATAGGAGGTCTCCACTTCCCGAGGCCATGAAAGTACCCTGTATATACAGGTTAATGTTGTTACTGGGGTCTCCGTGTAGCCCCTGCTCGTCCACGTCTAGTTATTACTGGGTGCGTGGCTAGTGGTTGAGGCTGCGCAGCGCTTCAACAGCTCAGGCTTGTGGGGTCTGGGCTCCTTCCCCGTTGTGAGGCCTAGACGGTTGAGGCTGCACCGCTACGTGAGGGGCCTGGTGGCGGAGGCTAGCCTCGACCCCTCCCGCTTCATCCTGCCCGTGTTCGTGGAGGAGGGCCTTAAGGCTCCTAGGCCTCTTGCCAGCCTGCCGGGCCACATGAAGTACCCTCTAGACGGTAGTCTCGTAGAGTATGTATCCAAGGCTCTAGAGGAGGGTGTAAGGGCTTTCCTCCTCTTCGCTAGCCCTAGCCTGAGGGACTTCCGGGGGAGCAAGGCCTGGGACCCTCATGGGCCTGCTCAGGAGGCTGTCAGGCTTCTCCGCCGCGAGCTCGGCTGGGAGCCCGTGGTCTTCGCTGACGTCTGCCTCTGCGGCTACACAGAGCACGGCCACTGCGGCTACCCCAGGGAGACTCCCCGGGGGGTCATGATAGAGAATGACGCTAGCATAGATGCCTATGCTAGGACCGCTGTTAGCCTCGCCGAGGCCGGCGTGGACTTCGTGGCGCCGAGCGGCATGATGGACGGCCAGGTCGCCGCTATAAGGAGGGCCCTGGATGAGGCTGGCTACAGCGAGGTGGGGATAATGAGTTATAGTGCCAAGTACGCAAGCAGCTTCTACGGGCCCTTCAGGGACGTCATGGACAGTTCGCCCCGCTTCGGCGACAGGAGGAGCTACCAGATGGATCCCAGGAATAGGATGGAGGCTCTCAAGGAGGTCGCCCTCGACCTTCAGGAGGGCGCTGACATAGTGATGGTGAAGCCCGCCCTGAGCTACCTAGACGTCATCTCCGAGATCAAGAAGGCGTTCCCCTGGGCCCCCCTCGCGGCGTATAACGTGAGCGGCGAGTACCTCATGGTCAAGGCTGCAGCTGAGAGGGGCTACGTAGACCATGACAGTCTAATGCTAGAGATACTCTACAGCATCAGGAGGGCTGGTGCCGATATAGTGATAACCTATCACGCCCTCGAGGCGGCGAGGCTCCTCAGGGAAGGCCGGGTGCCCTTCTAGCAGACCAGTAGTGATGCGGGGAGGCTGACTGCGGTATGACAGGTCCCAGGCTGGATAGGAGCAGGCAGCTATACGAGGAGGCCCTCAGCCTCTTCCCCGGAGGTGTTAATAGCCCTGTCAGGGCTGCTGTGAAGCCGCAGCCCTTCTACGTTGAGAGGGGCGAGGGCCCCTACCTCTACACTGTAGACGGAGAGAGGCTCGTAGACCTGGTGCTGGGCTATGGCCCCCTGATACTCGGCCACAGGCACCCTAGAGTCCTGGAAGCCCTCAGGGAGGCTCTGGATAGGGGCTGGCTATACGGCGCCCCCGCGGAGGCCGAGGTGGAGCTGGCGAAGGCCATACTGAGGCACGTTAAGCCGGGCGGCATGGTACGCTTCGTTAACAGCGGAACAGAGGCGACTATGACTGCTATAAGGCTGGCGAGGGGCTACACTGGGCGCAGCCTCATCCTTAAATTCGAGGGCAACTACCATGGAAGCCACGATGCTGTCCTGGTTGCGGCGGGGAGCGCTGCGGGGCACTACGGGGTACCTACGAGCGCCGGGGTACCGGGGGAGGTGGCGAGGCTCACCCTAGTAGCGCCGTACAATGACTTGGCCGCCGTGGAGGACGCCTTCAGGAGGCACGGCAGCGACATAGCCGCTGTCATCGTCGAGCCCGTAGCTGCTAATATGGGCGTGGTGCGGCCAGCCAGGGGCTTCCTTGAGGGGCTTAGGAGGATCACGAGGGAGCATGGAGCCCTGCTGATCCTAGACGAGGTGGTCACCGGCTTCAGACTCGGCCTAGGAGGAGCCCAGGAGAGGTTCGGGGTAGACGCTGACCTAGTGACCCTAGGCAAGATAATCGGGGGAGGAATGCCTATAGGCGCAGTAGCGGGCCGCCGCGAGATAATGGAGCACCTCACACCCAGCGGGAAAGTCTTCAACGCGGGCACCTTCAACGCCCACCCCCTAGCCATGGCCGCGGGCCTAGCTACGATCCGAGAGCTAGAGGAGAGCGATGCACTCAGCGCTGCGGAGAGGGCCGCGGAGAGGCTCGAAGCGGCTCTCAGGGACGCCCTTAGGGATGCAGGCCTGGAGGGCGTCGTAGTTAGGGAGGCGAGCATGCTCCAGTACTACACGCTCCCCGACGAGCCGAGGAGCCTCGCAGACGTCAAGAGAAGCGACGCCCGCCTCTACCAGGGGTTCCACGTGGAGGCGCTAGGGAGGGGCGTCTTCGTGGCGCCAAGCCACATGGAGGCCCTCTTCACCAGCGCCGCCCACCAGGGGGAGCCCCTGGAAAGGGCTGAGGAGGCCCTATACGAGGCTCTCAGGGAGGCGGTGAAAAGGAGTGCATCTAAGAGTGGCGGCTAGGGGGAGCAAGCTCAGCAGGCTCCAGGTTGAGGAGGCCCTCGCCAGGATAGCGCCTATCCTGGGCCTAGACTCCTGGGAGCTGGTGCCTGTGAAGACGCTGGGCGACACGGTCTGGGACAGGCCGATACACGAGCTGGGCGGGCAGGGAGCCTTCACCAGGGAGGTGGACAGGGCGGTTCTAGATGGAAGGGCCGACGTGGCTGTGCACAGCCTGAAGGACATGCCCTCAACCCTCCACCCAGAGCTTGAGATAGCCTACGTAGCGCCGAGGCCGAGCCCGAGGGACGCTGTGATAACGAGGGAGGGCCCCCCAGTGGAGCCCTGGAGCCTACCAGAGGGCGCGAGGGTTGGCACGAGCAGCCTCAGGAGGAGGAGCCTCCTAGATACCCACGCTCCCCACGTGGAGCCTGTGAACCTTAGGGGCAACCTAGACACCAGGCTCAGGAAGCTCCGGGAGGGGTGCTGCCACGCCATAATACTGGCGGAGGCCGGGCTCCTAAGGCTAGGCTACAAGGGCCCCTACAAGCCCCTCCCGGTGAGCCTGTGGCCGTCGAGCCCGGGGCAGGGCTTCATAGCAGTCGTGGCCAAAAAGGGCAGCAACGTAGCGGAGAGGCTCAAGAGGGCCATAGACCCGGGTGTGAGGGCCGAGTATACCGCTGAGAGGAGCTTCCTAGAGGAGCTTGGAGCAGGCTGCAGGACCCCCGTCGCAGGGACAGCCACGCTGGTAGACGGGGTGCTCCGCATGGTTGCGGCTGTCTGGCTAGACGGCGAGATGAGAATGGCCACCGGGAAGGCCAAGCCCCGGGAGGCAGAGGCCCTCGGCAGGAGGCTGGCAAGACTGTTAAGGTAAGAACGCCTAGAGTCCCTCACTTCCCGTAATCGACAACTACCTCGTGGTACATGAAGGGCGTCACCCCTGCATCCCTATACCCTTCAGCGTATACCAGCGGAGTGTACTTGTATACCCTCATGACTGCGGTGCTCTCCCCCGCTGGGGGCGCCTCAGCCTTTATTACCAGGAGCACGCCGCCGTTCAGGGTTACATGCGTGTATCCCATGTATATCGACGCCGCTGTCCTCAGCGCCTCAGCCAGCTCCTCATCGCCTGCCGCTACGGCGTTGACGGCGGCGTCTAGCCATGGCTTATAGGGGTTTAGCACCACCATTCCTAGGTACTCCTCCCATGGTATACTATACTACTATGATGCTCTCCTCATAGGGCAGCCCCGCGTAGTAGAGCCATGTCCAATACACCTGAGTTAATGCCTCGGGGCAAGAACCCTCGGGGGCCTCGACCCCGGGCTCCTTCAACCCTATAGCCTTCCAGAACACATCGGCCTCGAAGCCCATCTCGGAGACTGCGAGGCTCCCCGGGTCTAGCCTCAGAGTGAGGGGTCTAGCATAGGGTGCCAGGCTGCCGCGCACGCTTATACTGAGAGGAGCGGCGCCGCGATCAGCTAGGTAATCATAGGCGCTATAAACTAGGGTGGCTACATGCAGGCCCCCGAATGAATCGTAGAGGTATAGGGTCACGGTTACACTAGGCAGAGGATAACTCCCTCCCGGGGCCTACTGCTTAGCTCCTCTGCCCACCCTGCTAGGAGCCTCCGGAAACTCGCCTCCACGGAGACGCTGTCCTCCCCGCGCAGCTGGAATCTAGCGGCCTTGAAGCCGTCGACACCCATCATCGAGACCTGGACAACGCCATAGTCAAACCCCAGCTCCTCAAGGAGGCCTGGAGGAGCATGAATCCAAACAATGCCTCCAGGATGCGCCGGGAGTAGCTGGGCAGCAAACAGGACTATCAAGAGCGAGGCGAAGAGCAGCATATTAACCCTGCCGCGGCCACGGCAGCACCACACCTCTAAGTCCAAGAGACTGCTAACCCCCTCCCATACCTCACAAGCTATGTAGGATCTCCTCCGTTAAATCAAACCGTACCTAGTATACCTGAACCTGTTTACGCCCTACAACCATCCATACTCCACGACTCAATCACTTGGAGCAGCCCCACGCTATGCCTCACTCCCCTAAAACAATGCATGAATAAACCGGCGAATACACCGGTGAATACACTAGCCATTGCACCCCGCGTCGGGCCGACCGAAACAATGTCACCGCCCCCCACGGGCCCGGGGCTCCCACCAGGGATCCCCTCGTCACCCGCGGGGCCACACACCGAATCAATGCAGAGACAGAGATATAGACCTAACCTCACGGCTCCCAAGATCCTATAGGCTATGGTATCACCATTTCGACGCACGCCAAAACGGGCGGAACCCCAGTAATCTAGCTCCCAGGCTCCTCTAATCAAGAGGAGACAAGGAGGAGAGTATTACCGAGAGAAGAGATCCTGGCCCAAGGTATTACCGGGGCCTTTAGGGTGACCCTGGGTACTGCTCTAGGAATCTAGCCCGAAAGACTGCAGTGTAATGAGAGGGAGGCCGCTGTGGTGTGACTATGGGAGAGCAGCGCGGCTACGGTAATACCGGTATCTAGAGCAGACCCTGTGATACAGGGTTTCTAGGCTAGATCGCATCTTCCGGGTGTCAAGGAGTAATGGTGCCCCGCGTTACAACTACTCCTTAAGTTGAAACTCTCAATTCCCGGGGCAGGGTAATACCTGCTCCTTGAGGCGGCGTTGCCTGGGCCCCCTTAGAATCTAGCCCTAGAGCGCCTCGTGCTACATTATGAGTGTTTACCCGGGCTAACCATGGAGGAGGCGGTCCTGGCGGCGCTAAAAACGCTCTAGGGTCTTCCAAGCCCGTGAATCAGGGTGTACTATAATTCTACCTGTAGAGCCTTGAAGCTAGCCTTGCTAGCCTGCGTAGCGCGAGGCCCGTCGCTGCTATAGCGGTGGCCGAGGCTATTGTTGCCGCTATGGCTGCCAGGGCGCTCGACACCATGGCGGCTGGCAGCGCGGCCAGCGATACGTCCTCGATGCTCACCCGGCTTACGGGGATCCGGTGTCCACGGGTCAAGGCTAGGGGTACACCCCCTCCAGGGCTAATACTAGTACTAACGATTATTTAAAGATACTAGAGGGAACGCCTGGCTCGAGCCATGGAGGCCCCCGGACTGCGGGGGAGTTAAGGGGCGCTTAACTCCCCTCCAGCCATGGAGGCGGGGGAGTTAACCAGGGTTAACCTCCCCCAGAGTAGAATCAGAGTTAACCACGGCCTGGATACCCTCAAACTCCGAGAAAGAGTATTAGAGGAGCGGGGAGGGCTACATTATTTAGTGGAGAGGCTCCTCCTCCATGCCCGAACAGTGGAAGGGCTAATCTAGTAGCACCCGAGCCACTGTTAGTCTGGGGGGTGTCGACGGTCTTTTGAGTTCTACTAGCTCGAGCGAGCCCCTACCCGTGTCTATGTCTATGAAGGAGCTGTGCATCGTGACGCTTAAGGAGATGGCTGAGGAGGCGAGGGAGAAGAATACGAGGCTGATCTTCGACGGCGACTCCCTAATCGATATAAAGGTTCTGGGCGACGATATGGTGGAGTACACTCATCTCTCCTGCGGGGATCACTCGATAATTCTGAAGAGCAAGATTAGCGGGGCTCTCTCCAGGGCTATCTCGATGGGCGGAGAAAATTACACTCGCTTCCTGGAGGCCCTTGTTAAGAGCAGGATAGGGGGGCCGGTCCTCGGCGAGATCACTATCGACGATAATATAGTGACTCTCACATTAATCAATCCTTATTGTGAGGTGAATGAGGCCGTCGACATGGCGAGGAGGGACGGATCAGATCTTAACCATAAGACGGCCATCAAGGATCTCATAACTATACACTACCTCTCAAAAGCCATCTTCGCCCTCTGGATTAAGAGGGTCCACGAGGCGCTCGCTAAGGGGGAGAAGCCTGAGCCCCTGGACCTCGAGGAGGCGCTCGAGACAGTCATAAAGAGTTCTCCTGAGGAGCGCGACATGAGGATCAACCCGGACGATACTCTATTCCAGTGAGGAGGGGGGATAGTTATATGTAGAATGAGTCCTTCTCTTTTTTCACTGGCTCGCTGCAGTCCGCCGTAACCAGGGCCCAGGCGCCCTCCCCCTCGGGATTCCTGAATATTATCATGGCTGCCTGCCTCTCCTTCCCCTCAACCTCAACCGTGAGCCTCCTGAACTCTACTAGGCTCTTCGTGTCCCTGGTGCTGGCTATCGCTAGTGCTACCGCTGTGGCCTCGACCCTTACCCCGCCTATCACTGCGTGGTCGCCGGTGAAGGCTTCTAGCTTCGCCTCGTCTGAGTTCCTCTTGAGGGCTTCTACCGCTTGCTCTCCGAGGGCTATGAAGGTGCAGTCGCTAAGCGCCAATACAGGATGACTCTCGCCGTTCACCGCGACTATTGTGAGCCCAGCCACGTAGTGGTGGCATATTAGGTGGCCCGTCTCGCCGTCTACAGCAGCATGGAGCCGGAGGACCTCGTCCCAAACCATCTCCGGTATGTAGACGGGCTTCCTCTTCACCCTGACAGAAGCCAACCTCGGGACTCCCTGAGCCTCGCTTAGGAGCGGTGCGAGCCCTTTAACGGTTAGAGAGGGCTCCTTCACTGCACGAGAGGGAAATTATTGATCGTTATCCGAACCGGGAGAAACATATAGGTGTGCCCTCCACAGACTATTACCTGTGAGGTCCGCCGCCCGGCAACTGGGTGAAACACTGTTGAAGCCCTCGAGAGAGACGCATGCAGCCCTAGTCCTGCTACTCCTAGCTGCCTCCCTAGCAGTGAACGCGGGCGCCGTCATAACGAGCAGTCCTGAAGGCCTGCTGCTATGGGAGAAGACCGGGCTTGGAGCCAACAGTGTCGACAGGATAACTACTATAGAGTGGAGCCCTACAGGCGAAGCCCTAGCCGTGGGCACCACCTACGGGGTCCTTTACCTGTTCTCCCCAAATGGAGACCTGATATGGGAGAAGCGGCTGGGTGAGTGGGTCTCTAGTATTAGCTGGAGCCCCGAGGGCCGGCTACTAGCGGTTAGCACTGGAAAGGGCAGCCTCTACGTGCTAGCCGAGAACGGCAGCACTGTCTGGAAGGTGTCAGACGAGAGAAGGGGCTTCGGGGAGGCGAGGTGGAGCCCCGACGGGAAGCTGGTCGCCGTGGCTTCTTTCTCCCGTGAAGAGGGCAGCAGGGTCGAAGTCTTCAGTGTGGATGGTGAGCCGCTCTGGATTAGCCCTCCCCTCGGGGAAGGCATCCTCCGGCTTGACTGGAGCCCCGATGGCTCAAAGTTAGCGGTCGTCGATAGCTTTGAGGGTCTCTACGTGTTCTCCGGCAGGGGTGGAGAGCTGCTGTGGAAGGCCCTAGACATAGGGGAAGTAGTCTATAGCCCCGCGTGGAGCCCCGACGGCAAGCTACTAGCAGTCGGAGCATACCATGAGGAGAGCGACGGTAAAGAATACAACTTAGTATACGTTTATACTAGCGAAGGCGGCCTTGCATGGAGAGATAGAGTTGCACTGGGCTCCCCAGTCATAGCTAGGTGGAGCCCCGACGGCGGCATGCTAGTAGTCAGCACTACTAGCTTGAAAGCTTACACGAGGGAGGGCAAGCCCCTCTGGGAGTCCCCTAGCCTGGGCTCCAGCGTGTACGAGCTGGAATGGAGCCCCCGGGGACGGGTAATAGCGGCTCTAACAAGTATGGAGAGCAGCGTCTACATCTTCAACTCGGAGGGAGTACAGGTACTCCGCCTGGGAAGCTATGGAAGCCTAATCTACCCCTACTACGATCTCGAGTGGAGCCCTGATGGCAGGCTGGTAGCCGTAGCTGCCGAGAAGAGTCTCTACGTGATGCAGGGCTACTTCGGAATCCTGACTATCAGCGGCGAGCCCGGCTCGGTGGCAGCCATCAGGGGGCCAGGCGGCGAGGCCGTGGTAAAGATAGACAGTGCAAGGGAGCCAGTAACCCTCTACCTTGACCCAGGAGTCTACAGGATCCAGTACAAGCTGCCCGAGCCCGAGGACTATATTGGCACGGGCGAGGCGCTGCGGGGGGAGGCTGAAGTCAGGGTAGAGCCGGGCGGCGCCGCTAGCCTAGCCCTGCCCAGGGTAGACTCCCTGCTGGCCCTCCTCACGGTAAAGGCGCCTCCGGGTGCTTTCGTGAAGGTGGAGTCTGGTGGTGTATCTGCGGAGTTCGATGTAGGCGAGGACGGCTCTGTCAGCTTCTGGGTTGATCCGGGAGCCTACATAGTGAGAGTCTCCTACGAGGGCGTTGAGCTAGAGGAGAAGGTTGAGGTCTCAGGGAGCGGGGAGTACCTGGTGGAGTTCCCGGAGGAGGAGTTCCTGGCCAAGAAGGACGAGGAAGCGGCTCGGCAGGAAGCCTCGCAGCAACAGCAGGAGGCCGCACAGCAGGCGCCACCGACTGCGACGGCAGAGCAGCCCGAAGATGTGACAGCAAACGACAGTGGAGAGGCTGCCGGAACCACGGTGACGGCGGCGGGAGAGGCCCAGGCGCCTGCACTGCAGGCTCCGCAGGAAGAAAACACGAATCCGAGCCTCGAGGAAAACGGAGGAAAAGACGTAGGAGGCATGAGTGTTCTCCTCAGCAATAGGAACATAGCGGTAGCAGCGGTTGCACTCGGCGTTGTAGCCCTCGTTGCGGTGGTTGCTAGCAGGGCTCTGAAGCGGCAGCCCAGGGCACCGGAGGAGCCCGTTGCTATCCCAGTAGCAGCCAGGGCCCAGGCTCCCAGGGCTGTGGAAACGGAGGAGGCGGTAAGGAGAGAGGAGAAGCAGGATGAGGCGGAGAGGGAAGCGGCTAGGGAGCCCAGCCTGAGGGACGTAGAAGACCTCCTAGCACGCCCCATCAAGGCCCTCAAGAAGAAGCTAGCCGCCTGCACGTCAGACGAGCACCTCGCAACGCTCCCGAAGGGCCTGGCACCGGAGGGCTATGAGGGCGAGTGGCGCTGCTGCAAGCTAGGCTGCGGAGGCTGGGGCTGCGCCTACCGCTGCCAGAGGCCCCATGGCGGGGAGCCCGTCGTATTCAAGGTGCCCCGGGGCCTCGAGGACATAGTAGAGAGGGGCGCGAGTCCCACGCTTGACCCGATGCTTGTTGAGAAGGTGAGGCGTGAGGCCGAGGCGGTCGCTAGGCTGAGGCACCCCCACCTACTCAGGCTCCTAGCGTATAGCAGCGCAGCACCGATACTGGTCTACGAGTACGCCGACGGCGGGAGCCTTGAGGCTCAGCTGGCGGAGGGCTGGAGGCCAGCGGTGGGGGAAGCCCTGCTTGTAGGCCTCCAGCTCGGCGATGCGCTGCGCTACATCCACACCAGGGGCATGGTGCACGGTGACGTGAAGCCGGGGAACGTCTTCGTTAGGAGCGGCGTCGTTAAGCTGGGCGACTTCAGCAGCCTGGTGAGGCTAGTCACCATGACTAGCAGGCACCAGCTAGCCTATACTCCCGGGTGGCGTGCGCCTGAGCAGGTCTACCTGGACTTGAGGAGGCGGGCTGTGGAGAGGGGCCTGGAGAACAGGATAGACGTCTACCAGCTAGGAAACCTAACCCTCTACCTACTAACCGGCGAGGCCCTAGACGGCGAGGAGGCAGCAGACGAGGCGAGGCTGGAAGAAGCCCTGGCAAAGGTGAGCGACAGCGAGTTAAGAGAGGTGCTAAGAGAGATGCTGGCAGCAGAGCCCTGGAGGAGGCCTAGCATGGAAGAGGCGGTGAAACGACTCTACATAATCTATAAGCGTTTATCCCCTGAGAGCGAAAACTAGAGCTACATGCTATCCGTCGCCAGTTTATAGGTTACAACTTTAGTAGTAGCACACACTCATAATAAAAAATTAGTGGAGGCTAGTCTTGGAGGGTCAAGGATCAGCCCCTACAAGCTCTAGCGGCCGGGAGGATTTCATGAATTCCTGCATGGCTGCGCTCAAGACCCACCTAGAAGGCATCTTGAATACCAAGAAGGAGGGCTTCAGGCCTAACGCTACCATAGTCGACGACTCCCTGCTGATCAATAGAGTGTTCTCCAGGGATCTAGCGTCATTCATAACAGTGACTTGCAAGGATGACAGGATACTCTTCAACGTGAGATACGCTGGCGCCCTCTCCAGGGCCAAGGCCCTCGGCGACGAGGCGTACGCCGCCTTCCTTGAGGCCGCCATGAAGAGTGGGTCTCACGACGAGCTGCCAGGCTACTTCTACGTAAATCCTGCAACTGATGTTCTCTCATTTAACATGATCTTCACTCAGTGCGACATATCGAAGATCATGGGCGAGTACGAGAAGTACGCGGCGGGAATGATTCTCGAGGATCAACTCGCCTGGATAATAGGCCTAGCACTCCTACTAGAGCACATAGTCTCCTCGTGGATAGAAAGGTCCCTCGAAGACCTTGAAGAGGGAGAAGAGGTTGAGCCCCTCGACTTACTCAAGGAGCTGGTCGAGGCCTCAAAGGAGATGGCACAGAGCAAGGGAGGAGGAGGCTGAGGAAGTTAAAACTCCTCCCCCTCGCCACGCCTAGTAACCGTCAAGGGATTCCCCTCCGCGGCTATCCGAGGCTTTGCTATGGTAGAGGCTTTTATCATGCTCACTTCCTTCTCATAAGCCTCCTCCAGCTCCCGGGCGAGCTCGGGAGGTAAGCCTTTCAGGGCCTTCCTGAAACGCTTCTTGTTCCTGCGCCTCCACAGGGCTAGCTTTAGGGCTAGCACTGTGTAGAGTCTGGCCACGGCTACCAGGGTTTTCAAGGTGTTGTAGAGTAGTAGCGCCTTTAGGATTACCCGTTTAATCCTCTGCGAGGCTTATCACCCACCGCTTGCCCTTGACTTCCACCTTAACTACTCCCATTTGTTCTAGGCGTTCTAGCCTGTCCCTTATAGTGGCTCTAGAGGCTGTCCCCTTTAGCCTCCTAACCTCCCTTTCCAGCTCTCTAAGGCTCATGGGGCCCTTGACTGCTAGGGCCTCTATTATAGCCCTCGAGACTGGGTCCCCCTTGACCTCGTCCCCGAGGGATTCTGCGAGCCTAGCCACTAGCCTGGCGGCCTCCACTATCTTCTGGGCGGGCATGGTGAAGGCTAGGGCTAGCTCTACCGCTGCACGGGTCTCGGGGCTCTCGCCGCCGAGCCTCTCCTCCAGCCGTTCTAGCCTCGTCATTACCTCCTGCAACGCCTCCTCCAGTCTTCTCAGCCTCTCCTCTAGGCTCACAGTCCTGAACCACCCTTCTCCCTCATCTCATCGGCGGCACTCCTCACGAGCCTGGCGATGTTGACTGACTCGACCCTCGCCTTGAAGTACTCCCTGGTCAGCTTCACAGCCTCCTCCTGGGGCATGCCGCTCTCTAGCAGCTTCCTGTAGAAGTTGCCGACGTCCTCGCCGACCCTAGCGCCGTCCAGGGCTGATAGCATGGTGTTCAGTAGCTTCTCAAGGGGCTCGTTCAGCCTGTTAAGGAACTCGGCTATACTGGCTAGCAGGTCCCTGAGGGTCTCTAGGTCCTCCCTCAGGCTGTGCTCCCCCTCGACGGGGGCCTCCAAGGGTGCAGGCCTCCTCTCCTCCTCCACGGCCTCCTCACCGTGTAACGTATCAGGGGGGCGGTCAGGGGCTTCACGTTGTAGCCATGCGGGTGAGCCACTCACCGCCCCCCTTTCCTCATCTAGCGTAGGGCGCCTAGCCTTCCCTCCCTCCTTAGCCTCTCCACTCTGTAGCTCGGCGTCACGCTCTTCGGGTGGTTAGCTAGCACTGCGTCCACTCTGGCTGCGCTAGTGTTCCTCGGCCACTTCTTGGCCTCCTGGGGGCTCCTGTATGCGGTCTCGGCTATCTCCTTGAGCCTCCTAGCGTACTCCTCTATCACCTCTTTTGGCTCGCTCTCTGTGAACTCTATCATGAGGGCCTCTGGGACTATGAGGGGGAAGTATATTGTTGGGGCGTAGAATCCCGCGTCTAGGAGGCCCTTTGCCACGTCCTCGGCTGTGACGCCGGTCTCCCTCTTGAGGGGCTCGGCGCTGAGCACTACCTCGTGCTTCCTCGGCCTCTCTGGAGCTGGTTTGAGCTCGTATCCTCTAGTGCCTCGCATCAGGGCTATGAAGTAGTTAGTGTTAACAACGCTCACCTCCCCGGCTATCCTTAGGCCTCTGCTTCCCATTGCTAGCATGTAGGTGTAGGCCCAGAGGACTGCGATGGTATTGGCTACCCAGGCCCTGAGCATGCCCACGCTATGCATACCAGGCGCCATGACCCGGTAGATGCCCTCCCTCTCGTCGTGGACTACTCTGGGGCCGGGGAGGAGGTCCTCCAGGGTTACACCATCTACTACCTCCCGGCGCTTCACGCACACCGGACCCGAGCCCGGGCCGCCGCCCCCGTGGGGCACGCTGAAGGTCTTGTG
>JALTZJ010000011.1 GCA_027046245.1 Acidilobaceae archaeon | reverse complement strand
CACGCCCTCATAATAGTCTTTGGGGACCAGGTGGAGGCGTGGAAGGCTTTCGCCGAGGAGTACTCGGGCGAGGCCCCGGCGATAACGCTAGTGGACACCTTCTACGATGAGAGAGTGGAGGCCCTCATGGCTGCCCGGAGCCTCGGGGAGAAGCTGGCTGGGGTGAGGCTAGACACTCCCGGGAGCAGGAGGGGTAGGATGAGGGATATAGTGGAGGAGGTCAGGTGGGCCCTCGACCTTGAAGGGTACAGGCACGTGAAGATCTTCGTGAGCGGCGGCATTGACGAGGAGCAGGTGAGGGAGCTGAGAGACGTGGTAGACGGTTTCGGTGTGGGGACTAGTATAGCGAACGCCCCCAGCATAGACCTAAGCGCTGACATAGTAGAGGTTGACAGGGGCGGTGGCTGGGAGAGGGTGGCTAAGAGGGGCAAGCTGCCGGGGGCGAAGCAGCTCTACCGCTGCAGCCTCCAAGAGGACTACGTTCTCCCCTGGGGCGCGGAGCCGCCTAGGTGTAGGAATGGCGGCGAGCCCAGAGCGATGCTGGTCAAGTACATGGAGGCAGGCAGGCTTGTCCGCGCCCTGCCGCGGGTCGGGGAGATAAGGAGCTACGTGCTCAGCCAGCTGGAGGAGCTAGGCCTCTCCTAGGCCTGCAGAGCCCCTGCTAGCGCCTCCTACCCTCACCCTTAGCGGACATGCGGCGGGCCAGTATCATTAGCGCGCTCGCGAGGAACCCGCTGGTGATCACCACTCCCATTAAGATACTATATAGCTCCTGGTTTATCAGGCCCAGCTGGAGCCCTATACCCGCAGCTATTATCGTTACCGTGAGCAGTGGCGTTATGCTAGCGGATAGCATTAATGCAACTCTCTTCCTCAACCCGAGTATCCTGGTGAAGTATATGTAGCCTAGCCCCGCCTTGACCAGTGTTAGGCCCGCTCCTATCACCGCGGCCTCGAGAATCGTGGATGTGAGGGCATTAGGGTCTATACTCATCCCTGATACCACGAAGAAGAAAGGAGTGAAGAAGCCTGTTGCTAGGCCTTCAAGCTTCTCCCTAAGCTCCCTCCTGTTCCTAACAGTCTCGGCCACCACGAGGCCCATTATGAAGCTAGTCAACACGCTGTGGACCCCTAGCACCTCGCTCACGGCGCCTAATACGATGAGCATCATTATGACTAATCGTATCTCGGCCTCGAAGGGGCCGCCGTGGAGCCTTGGGAGCACCGGCTGGAGCGTTATGGCAGCAAGTATCACAGCCCCGTAGAGGAGGAGCCTGGGGTCGACGGCAGCAGTGGCCACGTTTATAAGTATCATGCCTAGGATGTCGGCAAGCATAGCAGCTGCAAGGGCTAGCTGGCCCGGCCTGCTCCTCAAAAGCCTGGTGCCGCCGAGGAGGCTGTAGGTTAATGCAACGCTGGTCGCGGAGAAAGCCGCTATAACCAGTATAGTAGCGCTCTGGCTCAACCCATAGTACTCTGCCATGGCTAGGCCAGCCACGGCGCTGGGAACCAGCACGAGGAGGGCAGCCGCGGCGCTGGCCAGGAGCACCCTCTTAAGCAGGCCCACGTCAATCTCGCTGCCAGCCATGAAGAGGAGCATGTTAGCACCTATACCGCTTATAATTAAGAGAGCCTCTCCCACGTGAGCACCCGCGAAGGCCAGGCCCACGCCCATAAGGATCTCGACGATACCGCTTGAAACACCTATTATACGGGCTATGGGGACGCTAAAGAGTATGAGGAGAGCCGCGGCGGCGAGGGTCATCAACTCCTCCTCAATCTTAACGCCGAGAACCTCCTCCATCATGCCCTCAACGACCATCACCCTATACAGGTAGAGGACTGCGAAGGCCAAGGCTAGATACACTGAAAGCTCGAGCGGCCGCGGCAACTCACTGAACCCGAGGCGGCCTGCAACCCTCTCAGGCAACCCCAAACCGCAACACCACGCAGCCCCACCGCCGACGGCGCCACTCCCCTCTGCCCCCGCACCCCTAATAGAGGCTAACACGTACAACTCCGAGGCGCCGCAGGCGCAAAGCCCAGAAAGAAGGCTCCCCTGCAGTAGGAGGCTTTAACGTGAAACACGATAGACCCCCAACGGTACAACACTTAATGGGACTACCACTCCACGCAGGGGCCACCTACCACATAATACTATGAAGCTCTCCTCAATATCGACATAAAAACGATATTACACACATAATAAATGGAGACTGCCTCAAGTGTATCCAGGCTTGTTCTGGCGCCGCGGCCCCCTCTATGAAGAGTGGAAGCGGGAGGAGAGGGAGGGCTTTAGTCACGCAGATAAAGTGTTGAGAGAGGCGTTACAAGAAGGCGAGGCCAGCATCTCAACAATCTTCCCCCAGCTATTCCCGGAGCTTAAGGATAGGCTAGATGATAGCAGGGGGGTATGGAACACCACGCTATCCCTCTACACGGTATACCACTTCTATAGGCAAGCGATACTCGTCATCTCGCCTGTTGGCAGCGAGGAGGAATTCAGGAAAACCTACAAGGTGGAGCCCTAGGAGATCGCGAGGCTAGTCAATGAGAGACGTTTAATCCTCCTAGCAGCGGCGCCCCAGTACCACTATAGATGCCGGTGCTTCCACGAGCTGCTTAAGGCTCAGGAGCCCTTACCCGCGATCCTCAGGCTCACTGAGACCCTCAAAGCGCTGCTATACGAGGTTAAAAATGATAAGATTTACAACACCAAGGAACTATACAATAAACTCCGGGGCCCCTACAGTAGAAGCGGCCTCAGCGATTACATTAGCGACTCTGCGACGAGGATTAGCGACTTAGCAATGCTGGGCTACAAGAGGCTCAGCGAAGAGCTACTGAGCCTCGCCACTAACGAGCCGAAGCGAGGCTACCTAGCCGTGAGGGCTGCGCACCACGTGCTAGCGGAGCCAGTAATAGATTCGGGTGCATCGATAGCGGCATACTCTAACGTAGACGTGGAGTTCATTGAGAAAGCATTGGAAAGAGGAGGACCTATAGGAGAGGCAATAGCACTCACGCTATACTCGTTAAAAGTAGAGGCCTCCCTGAGGGTGCCGAGAAGGGTAAACGCCTCTACTATATCTCGTCTCACTAGTAGCGAGGCGGCCCAGAGAACCTACAACACTGTGAAGATCCTCCGGGATAAGCTAAACACGCTGCCAGAGAAGAAGGAGGACGCCCTCAAGGAAGCCAAGGAGATAGCGAAGAACGCTGCCAGCCATGCAGTAGACCTAAACAGGAGCATAGTGAGCAGTGTCACCTCCAGGATAAATGTGGCAGCAGGCTTCATAGCTCAGATACCTATACCCTTCCTCTTCTCATCCCTAGATGATCCAATCCTAGACACGCTAGTCTCGCTTGTAGCCTCAAATATCGCTGGAGCTGCTGCGGGGCCGGCAGCTAGGAGGCTCGCAGAGAGGCTATTATTCGTGGAAGAGCACGTCAATGTCGCGCCCGTCACGCCCGTGATATTCGAGTACAGCTGCTAGCAGGGGGAATACGGGGTGGTTTCGTCAAGGGTATCAAGGGTATTTAGCTCTCCATTTGCTATGATGGCTTCTTGATTGGGTGCCTCAGGGTTGCATGGCGTGGTCAAGGAGCTTAGGGATAGGCTGCTAAGCATTGCACGGGAGCTTGAAGCAATACACGCCGATCCATTCATAGAGGTTAATAGTAGGAATATTGATGAGTTGCTTTCGTCTAGGCGCGTGCTCGTGTTGTTTTTCACTGCTGAGTGGTGCGGTCCCTGCGTGACTATGCAGGATCACCTTAGGGAGATCGCTGCCAGGATCCTGGATCCGAGGGTCGCCTTTGGCAGGGTTGACGTTGACAGGGCTTACAGCGTTGCTGACCGGTATAGTGTGCAGCACATACCGAGCGTCGTCGTGGTGGTTGACGGCAAGGTCGCTGACGTGATTGTGGGGAGTACTAGTAGGGAGAGGCTTGAAGAGAGGATCAGGAAGGTAGTAGAGGAGGCTTTGCAGAGTTGAGGAGCGGCGGCCGGCGCCTGCCACGGTTCAACCTAGTGGTCAGCCACCTCCCGGGTACCCATGCTAGGCGCCTTGTCCGGGAGGAGCTTAGGGCCCTCCTAGGCTTCGACTCCGTATGGTTCCCCGTTCAGGGGCAGAGCGTCACCCTCGCCGAGTACAGGGGCGACCCCCTAGAGGCCGTGGATATACTGAGGGAGGGACTCCCCGAGGATACTGTCATCCTGAAGGTTGTTCCTGCCCTGCGCGTGGTTGAACCCGAGGTCGAGGAAGTGAAGAGTGCGGTAGACGAGCTCCTAGCAGGGGCACCTGAGGGGAGCTTCGCTATCAGGATCCAGGGGCGCCTCCTGAAGGGGGGAAGGCCTCTAGGCAGTAGGGAGGCCGTTGAGGCCTTGGCGGAGGGCGTTGAGAGGCCTGTTGACCTGGAGAAGCCAGACGTGCTAGTCTTCGTTAGAGTAGTGAACGTTAGGGGCCTCAGGGCAGCGGCGGTCTACGTTGGGAGGCCTGAGGGCGTGCTGAGCCTGGCCCGGGGGTGAAGGCCTAGTGGCTCCCAGGCTCTTCGGCACCGCCGGGATAAGGGGACCCTACCTCAGCAGGATAACACCGAGACTAGCCTACAGGCTGGGCCTCGCACTAGCAGCAATGCTGGGCGGCGGCAGCGCTACTGTGGGCTACGATGTGAGGACGACTAGCCCCCTACTAGCAAGCATGGCAGCCAGCGGCCTCATGGCCGGCGGCGTCGACGCAGTGATGCTAGGAGTGGTCCCATTACCCGTTGCCAGCTACAGCGTGCCACGAACCAATAGCAGGGCCGGGATAATGGTGACCGCCAGCCACAACCCACCGCCAGACAACGGGTTAAAGGTCATAGGGGAGGCTGGAGTCGAGTTCACAGCATCTAGGGAGGAGGAGCTCGAAGCTCTAATGGCCGTGGAGGAGCGGTCCCTCCTGGCCCCATGGGACAAGGTGGGGAGGCTGCTCAGCGGCAGCGAGGTGCGGGACTACTACATGGAGGATCTAGTAGCTAAGCTGGCCCCCGAGAACGCTAGGCGGAAGCCCTTCCTAGCTGTGGATTGCGCGAACGGCGCGGCTAGCAGCGTTACGCCGCTAGTGCTGAGGCGCCTGGGGCTGGACAAGCTAGTCACCTTCAACTGCCAGGAGGACGGCCTCTTCCCGGGCCGCCAGCCGGAGCCCAGGCCGGACGTGTTAAAGCCCTTCATAGAGGCGGCCTCAGGCCTTGGAGCCGAGGCCCTCCTCGCCCACGACGGCGACGCTGATAGACTGGCCCTCGGCGTCCAGGGATATGGATTCGTCAAGCAGGACCTGGTGATAGCTCTGCTGGCGTGGTGGAAGCTGAGGGACTCGCCCGGCACAATAATAGTCAGCGTCGACGTCGGCCTAGAGGTCCAGGAGGTCGTGGAGGAGATGGGCGGCCGGCTGGTGAGGACAAGGCTGGGAAAGATACACGAGAAGCTACTAGAGGAGGAGGGAGCAGTCCTGGCAGCGGAGCCCTGGAAGCTGATAGACCCAGCGTGGGGTCGATGGGTAGACGGCATCTACCAGGCCGGCCTGATAGCGCACATAACCATGGTTGAGGGGCGGAGCCTAAGGGAGCTACTCGACATGCTTCCCTTCTACCCGAGCGCCAGGCTCAGCTTCAAGGTGCCCGGCGAGGCCGAGAGGGACAGGCTCTACGACGCCCTAATAGAGGAGTTCACAGCCAGCTTCAGCAGGGACGCTGTCAATATACTGCCTATCGACGGTATGAGGGTTGAGTACGAGGACGGGAGCTGGGTGCTCCTGAGGAAGAGCGGTACCGAGCCCAAGGTGAGGGCTTACATGCAGGCCCGAAGCAGTGACAGGCTGAAGGCCCTGCTAGACTCCATTAGAGACTTAGTACATAGGCAGGCCCAGAGGCTGGAGATAAAGATACTAGCGGTGGAGGAGCACGTCAGCCAGCCTCCCGGCGGGCCCCGCGGCTTCCGAGGCCGTAGCGTGTGAGGACTTGGTAGAGCCTCTTAGGGTTCCTGGCGTAGAGCCTGAGCACGTAGACCGTCTTCCCCTTCTCCCTTACTATCTCGACGAACCTCCTATCCTCGTCGACCCTCACTCTGGCGTCCTCTGGGAGGGGGAAGGCTATCCTAGTCCAGTTGAGGAGCCCCTTATATGCTATCCCCTTATCGGTGACCTTGTACTCGCCGGGCATAGTGACCATGGGTAGCTTGGGGGCCCTTCGGAGGGCTAGTATCCTGAGTAGAGTGCTTATCACAAAGTACCCCTCAAAATATATGAGGAACGCTAGGAAGTGAGCCGCGATATCATTGACCACCACGTTCTCCTTTATAAACTGGTATAGCGGGTCTATATAGCCCCAGAAGAGGAAGAAGTACGCCAGGCTCACTAGCATCACCACGTTCATGGACATCATAACCCTGGCCTGCTCCTCGAAGTCCTTAGCTAGGCCCTCATCCTTCATCTGAAGCTCCCTAGTAGCCTTCTCCTCGTAAAGCACCTTCCCCGACTCGACCTCTTCTCCCGCCTTAGAGCCTAGGGGGGGCTG
>JALTZJ010000010.1 GCA_027046245.1 Acidilobaceae archaeon | reverse complement strand
GTGGGGAGTGAAGCCCCTGGGCTGGAGGGGGGTTGAAGGGCTTTGGCCTGGGTCAGGGCTAGGGCGTACTCTAGCTCGGCGAATCTCGGGCCCGGCTTCGACGTTTTGAGCGTGGCTCTAGACGCCTACTATGATGAGGTGGAGGCACGCCTCTCGAGCGAGCCCGGCGTCAGGGTTGTCTCGGTTGAGGGGCCCTACGCTGAGGGTAGTGGGGGCGCTGCGAGCGCTGCCAGGGCGGTGGAGGCCCTGTTCTCCTCGCTGGGCGTCGATGACGGGGTCGAGTTGAGGGTCTATAAGGGTGTGCCTCCGGGGAGGGGCCTTGGGAGTAGCGGTGCCAGTGCCGCTGCTGCCGTGGTGGCCGTTAACGAGCTCCTAGGGCTGGGGCTCTCAAGGGAGTCTCTAGTAGGGTTCGCTGGGGAGGGTGAGAGGGTTAGCGCCGGCGTCGCCCACTACGATAACGTGGCTGCTAGTATTCTCGGGGGCATGGTGGTCGCTAGCCAGGGCAGGGACGGCCTCAAGCTATTCACTGCCCCCTTGAATGCCTTGTTCGCTGTAGTCACTCCCCTCTACCCGGTGCCTGAGGGGAAAACCGGCGTTATGAGGAGCGTTCTCCCCGGGGAGGTCCCCCTGGGCGTGGCTGTGAGGAACGCTGGGAGGGCAGCCGGGATAGTAGCTGCGGCGTTCACTGGAGACCTAGAGGCTCTCGGGGAACTGATGAGCCTGGACGAGATAGTCGAGCCCAGGAGGGCGCCACACGTAAGATGCTACAGGGAGGTTAGGGAGGCGGCCTTCAATGCAGGCGCCCTAGGCTTCGCCTTGAGCGGCGCCGGGCCTAGTATGATAGCCCTCGCTGGGGCCCCGGGAGACGAGGCCAGGGCCAGGGCTATCGCTGAGGCCATGAGGGATGCGTGCACCTGCTGCGAGGGCGCCCTAGCGGCGGTGGCCGGCGTCGCTGGCCCCGCGGAGGTGACGGTTCGTGGCTGAGAGGCGCTGGCGGGAGTGGAGGCTTGCTACCAGGGCTGCCCGGGCTGGGTGGAGCCCGGAGCGGGACCCCTTCAGGGAGCCTGTGGTGCCGCCTATCCATGTCTCCGCGATATACAGGCACCCGCCGGGCCCCGAGCACGGCTTCCCCGGGGTGGGTGACCTCAAGTATAGCAGGGAGAATAATCCTACGGTGCTGGGCCTGGAGGAGGCCCTGGCTAGTATCGAGTCTGCCGGGTGGGCTCTAGCCTTTAACAGTGGTATGGCTGCGATAGCGGCGGTGCTCCACGCTAAGGCCGTCTCAACTAGGCGGCTCGCCGTCATGAGACTTGTCTACGCGCCTACCAGGCTCCTAGCTGAGAGGCTCGGGAAGCTCATGGGTATCGAAGTCCACCCTGCGGGGCCGCCGTGGGAGGAGCTGTTCAGCGCCGCGGCGAAGAGCGACATGGTTCTGGTGGAGAGCATGGCTAACCCCACCCTCAGGGTGCCCCCGCTGAGGGAGCTTTACAGTGTGTGCCGCGAGACGGGATGCAGGGTAGTCGTGGATAACACATTCGCTACCCCAGCAGTCTATAGGCCCCTAGAGGAGGGGGCCGACTTGGTCGTGGAGAGCGCTACGAAGTATATAGCGGGTCATAACGATGTCACCGCGGGCCTGGCCGCGGGGACGAGCAGGAGAGACCTTGAGGAGATCTGGGACGTGCGGCGCCTCCTAGGCAGCACCCTACAGCCTCTAGAGGCGTACCTGGTCTGGAGGGGTCTAAAGACTCTTCACGTGAGGGTGGAGAGGGCCAGCAAGACGGCGATGGAGATAGCCTCATGGCTCGAGGAGCACCCCGCCGTGGAGAGAGTCTACTACCCCGGTCTACCCAGTCACCCCGACCACAGGGAGGCTAGGCGCATCTTCAACGGCGTCTACGGCGGCGTGGTCAGCTTCGAGGTCAAGGGAGGCGAGGAGGCCGCCCTCAGGGTGCTGGAGAACCTGAGGATCATAACGCCTAGCCCGAGCCTCGGGGGAGTGGAGAGCGTCATCAGCTACCCCGCCTGGAGCAGCCACAGGAGCCTGCCAGAGGAGGAGAAGAGGAGGCTAGGCATAACCCCTGGGCTGCTCAGGCTCAGCGTAGGCATGGAGGATCCGGAGGACCTAAAAGAGGATCTAGACAGGGCCCTGAAAGCTGTGGGGAGGGGCTAGAAGGACTCCTGGCTCCTAACCCTCATGATCTTGGGTTTACCCATGATGAGCCAGTACTCCACCGTGACGCCCGGCTGCATCTTCGCCGCCAGCTGCTCGTCCTCCGGCTTCTCCACCTCGAAGGTGTCATAGGTCTCTAGATCCATTAGCTGGACCGTGTCGCCCGTGTCAGCTAGCACCTGGGCTAGCCTCTTCTCTATGACCGGCACCTGGACCCTGGTATCCACGGGGGCCACGAGGGTCCTCTTCTGGCCGGTGAAGACGCCTATAGCCACGACGTGGGCCTTGGCGCTGCCGTGCTTGCCCGTCTTGGCCCTGCTTATCTCCACTATCCTGCAGGGCTCCCCGTCTATCACTATGTAGCTCCCCTTCTTCAGCTCGCCGAGGGTCGCATAGTTCACGCTCACGCCTGCGCACCCAGGCGAAGGTACTCACGGCTCCGCAGGTTAAAAAGTGAGTAGGGCTCCGGGTCTTGAGGGGGTGAAGCCGTGGTGCCGGAGACGGTTAAGGTTAGGCTGGTCCCGGAGGGCGAGGAGAGAGAGGTAGAGGTGGGGGAGAAGGGGGTCAAGGTCAGGGATCTCGTCAAGATGCTCGGCTTGAACCCGGAAGCGGTGGTAGTGCTGCGGGGGGGAGCCCCCCTGGTTGATACTGACATTGTTAAGCCCGGGGAGAGGGTTGATGTTGTGAGGGTGCTTTCAGGGGGCTGCATGAGTCTTGGCTAGGTGCAGCGTCTGCGGGGCCCCCGCAGTAGCGTACATCCGCTACCAGCGGCGCTACCTCTGCAGGGACCACTATATAGAGTTCGTTGAGGGCAAGGTCAGGAGGGCTATGGAGAAGTACCGCATGCTCGGGAAGGGTTACAGGGTGCTGGTCGCCCTCAGCGGCGGAAAGGATAGCGCCGCACTCCTAGGGGCCCTAGCCAGCCTGAGGGAGAAGCTGGGCTACGAGCTAGTAGCAATACACATAGACCTGGGGATATACGAGTACAGTGTGAAGAGTAGGGAGGCCGCGGAGGGCCTCGCGAGGAAGCTGGGGGTACCCCTGATAGTAGTGCCCCTGAAGGAGGTGTTGGGCGCCACGATACCAGAGCTAGCCAGGATGAGCGGCAGGCCTGCCTGCAGCGTGTGCGGCATGGTGAAGCGCTACGTAACCAACGCTGCTGCTGTCGAGCTAGAGGCAGACGCCCTAGCCCTGGGCCACAACGCCGACGACCTAGCAGTCTATAATCTGAAGAGCTTCCTAAACCAGGATCTGGAGGCTATAAGCAAGTTAGGCCCTAAGACCGACAGCGTGCCGGGCGTGGCGGTGGGCAGGATAAGGCCCCTCTACACGGTATACGAGAAGGAGAGCTTCCTATACGCATACCTTAAGGGGCTCCCATTCGTGCACGAGGACTGCCCCTTCGTGGAGAACCAGCAAATGGAGAGGCAGCTAAAGGAGGTCGTAAACAAGCTTGAAGAGGAGAAGCCTGGCACCAAGGTGCAGCTCGTATCCAAGCTGGCACTAAGGATAAGAGACTACCCTAAGCCCCGCGGCGAGATAAGGCGCTGCAAGGCCTGCGGCCTCATAGCCAGCGGCGACCTATGCGCCCTCGACAAGCTAACACTAAGGCTCTTCGGCGAGCCCCGAGGGCCTAGGATCAGGGAGTGGATAAGGGAGAGAGCCAGGGAGCTGGGGCTGATACCTAGGAGGCCCGTGGAGGCAGCGGCCAATTGAAGGGGCTCGGGGGATTGCTGCACGTCTCCCGGGCGACCCTATAACCCTCTATTAGGCCTCGCCCCGGGCTAGTAGCTACTGCAGGGCGCTGGATGCCGCCTAGGGTCGTCTTCATAACTGGTGGCGTCCTGAGCAGTGTGGGTAAGGGTATAACTACTGCTAGCCTGGCACTGCTCCTCTCCGCCCGCGGTTATAGCGTGGAGGCCGTCAAGATAGACCCTTATATTAATGTCGATGCCGGCACTATGAATCCCTATGCCCACGGAGAGGTCTTCGTAACGGAGGACGGCGGCGAGACCGACCTGGATATAGGGCACTACGAGCGGTTCCTCCATAGGAACCTGAGTAAACGGCATAATATAACGACGGGCCAGATATACTTGAGCGTTATCGAGAGGGAGAGGAGGGGTGAGTACCTAGGCCAGACGGTGCAGGTCATACCACATATAACCGATGAGATCAAGAGGCGGATCCTCGACCTTGCCAGGGAGAGGAGCCTGGATATAATCATAGTTGAGGTAGGGGGCACGGTAGGCGACATAGAGGGCCTACCCTTCCTGGAGGCCGCTAGGCAGATGCGCCTAGAGATGGGCGTCCACGACACCTTCTTCATCCACGTAGCCCTGGCGCCCACGCTACCCACGACGGGGGAGCAGAAGACCAAGCCGGTGCAGCACAGCGTGCAGGAGCTACGCAGGATAGGCATCCAGCCGGACGCCATAGTGGTGAGGAGCCAGAGGCCGCTAGAGCCCGAGGCCAGGAGGAAGATAGCCCTATACGCCACCCTACCCGTCTCGGCTGTGTTCAACAGTTACGACGTGGAGAGCATCTACCAGGTGCCGTTCCTCCTCGAGAAGCAGGGGCTCCCCAGGCTCGTGGAGGAGAAGCTAGGATTAGAGCCTAGGAAGCCCGATCTCAGCGGGTGGCAGAGCTTCGTGGAGAGGCTAGAGCATGCCTCGCGGGAGACCGTAATAGCGATGGTAGGCAAGTACACCAAGCTAAGGGACAGCTACATAAGCATAGTAGAGGCTCTCAGACACGCGGGAGCCGCTCTAGGAGTGAAGCCGAGGCTGCGCTGGATAGAGGCGACTGACCTCGAACAAGGCTCACTCACGGTGGAGGACGCCCTGGAAGGCGTGAACGCCGCGATAATCCTCCCAGGCTTCGGCAGGAGAGGAGTAGAGGGGAAGATAGAGGCTATACGCTACCTGAGGGAGAACAAGGTGCCCATGCTGGGCATATGCTTCGGCCTGCAGCTCTCAGTGGTGGAGTATGCTAGGAACGTGGTGGGCCTCCGGGGTGCACACACCAGCGAGGTAGACCCTAAGACGCCTCATCCAGTCATAGACCTGCTCCCAGAGCAGCGACAGGTAGAAGAGCTAGGTGGAACGATGAGGCTCGGCGCACACCCGGTAAGGATAGTAGAGGGCACCACGCTCCACAGCCTATACGGCGGCCGAAAACTAGTCCACGAAAGGCACAGGCACCGCTACGAGGTCAACCCCAAATACGTGGACGCCCTAAGAGAGGCGGGCCTAGTAGTAAGCGCCTGGAGCGAGAGAGGACTAGTAGAGGCCATAGAACTGCCGAGGAGCGAGCACCCCTTCTACCTGGCAACCCAGTTCCACCCAGAATTCAAGAGCAGGCCCCTGGCGCCAGCACCAGTATTCAAAGGATTAGTAGCGGCGGCTTCAGGAGTACTGGCGCAGGCCCTGACGGCCTAGAGTCCCTTAGGAGGATTAGAGCGGAGCATCCCCTCGTAAAGGCCTCGAGGCTCCCCCTTGGCCCTCCAAGGGAGGAGAGCGCTTTAGGCCCTCTCCTCTTCCTCCTCTGGCGGCTTCAACACGAATACTATGGCGTTTACCTTTAGCTCTACTAGCTTCCTTATTCCCCTGTTGCCGGGCTGGTACTTGGGGGCTACTATGCCTACCTCCTCTAGCTTCCTTATCTGGCTGCTTATGTTGGCCTTGCTCTGGCCTATCTCCTCAGCTATCTGATCCAGGCCTTCGGGGTGCTTTGCGAGTAATGCTATTATCCTAGCTCTAGTCTCGTTGCTGAGGGCCTGGGCCACCTTCGCTATGTTCCTGTGGCCTACAACGTACATTACTCCATCCTTCTCTATGATGCCCTCCTCCTTGCGGGGCACCTTGCTCAGGTCTATCTCCTGTCCTCCCACTACAGGCCCCCGTTAAAATTAGCTAACATAATTATACCTGATAAACGTTATCATACCACTTAGCAGTGCGCTTACCCTGTAAAAAGCCTATCTTCCGGTGCGCGTGTTGAGCACCACCGGGAGGCAGGGCTATTTAAGTCGGGCGCCGCGCTACAATGCAGGGTCTACGGGTGCCCGCGAGGGGTGCCGAAGAACCTGTGGCATCTCTATAACAGTCTAGGGGAGGACGAGTTCCGCGTCCTCCGGGCCATCGAGAGGTTCCAGGGGCGGCACGAGTACGTGCCCGTGGAGCTTGTAGAGAAGGCGGCGGGCCTGCCCCCCAGCAGGCTCCAGAGGGCCCTCACGGTGCTTAGCAAGAACAAGCTGGTAAAGAGGAGGCTGGGGAACTTCAGCGGCTATACTCTAACGTACCTAGGCCTCGACGTGCTAGCCCTGAGGAACCTGGTTAAGAGGGGCGTGGTTAGCCTGCTCGGGGACAAGATAGGGATAGGGAAGGAGGGGGACGTTTACATAGCCGTGGCTCCCGACGGCTCTAGGCTGGTAGTGAAGTTCCATAGGGAGGGGAGGAAGAGTTTCAGGAAGGTGTGGAGGCACAGGAGCTTCGCCTTAAACCTGGAGGCCTCCACGTGGCTCGAGGTAGCGAAGTACGTGGGGGAGAGGGAGTTCAAGGCCCTGGTGAGCCTCTGGCGTGAGGGTGCCAGGGTGCCCGAGCCAGTAGCTTGGAATAGGCATGCGGTTGTTCAGCGCTACGTCGAGGGAGTGGAGCTTAGCGAGGCCCCCGAGATGGGTGATGAAGAGGCGCTCTCGGCCCTCAGGGATGTGGTGGAGACCATTAGGGTGGCTTATCAGAGGGTGGGCATAGTCCATGGAGACCTGAGCGAGTACAATATACTCGTGGAGCCGGGAGAGGGGAGGGCCTATGTGATAGACTGGCCCCAATACGTGTATAAGGATGAGCCCCACGCGGGGGAGCTACTCAGGAGGGACGTGGAGTACGTTACCCGGTTCTTCCGTAAGCGCTACGGCGTAGAGGTGAACCCCGAGGATGTGTTGGCGTACGTGAGGGGTGATACTGGTGAGCCGCCCTGGTAGCGGGAGGCTCGCCATGGGAGTAGACATAGAGGCTGGCGAGCCCGGCAGCGCCAGGGCGCAGTACAGCGTTGCCATAGTGGCCGAGGACGGAAGAGTAGTGTACAGCGCCCGGGGGGTCCCGCTAAGCAGGGTAATAAGGCTCGCCTGGGAGTACAGGCCCTCGATCATAGCCCTCGACAACGTCTATGAGCTGGGCCAGAGCGACGCCGACATAGTGAGGGTGCTAAGCCTTCTGCCACCGAGCAGCGAGATAATACAAGTGACGGCGGGGAAAGAGGGGTTCCAGAGGCTCAGGGACGCTGCTAGAGCTGCAGGCCTAGACCTTGGCGAGGGGAAGCCGAGCCCCCTCAAGACTGCGGTTGCAGCGGCGATCCTAGCCCTCCAGGGGGTGGGCCTCCCCGTTAGGAGCGTCGAGGAGAAGACCATCATAGTCGTGTCTAGGGTGAGGAGCGGGAAGGGAGGCTGGAGCCAGCAGAGGTTCCAGAGGAGGGGGAGGGCCATTGTGGGGGGCGTGGCCAACGAGATAAGGGAGGCCCTCGACGCCGCAGGCCTCGACTACGACATGTATTATAGGAGGAGTGAGGGCGGCATAGACTCCGCCCTCTTCGTAGTATACGCCCCCATAGACAGGGTCAGGAGTGTTGTGAAGCCCTACAAGGGCCGCGACTACACTGTCAAGCTGCGCCCCGTCTACAAGAGCAAGCTTCTACCTGTAAGGGAGGAGAAGGCGGTCCCCACCAGGCCCGTCATAGTAGGCCTAGACCCCGGGGTCACGACGGGAGTCGCCATAATCGACCTTGACGGCAGGGTGCTATACGCCGACAGCGGTAAGGGACTCGACAGGGGGAGCCTCCTCGACATTATAAGGAGGCATGGGAAGCCTGTAGTGGTGGCAGTGGATGTAAGGGAGCCCCCGGAGGCCGCTAGGAAGCTCGCGGCCCAGCTAGGCGCCGAGGTCTATGCTCCTAGCCACGACTTGTCGCCTGCGGAGAAGAGGGAGATAGTGGAGAGGCACCTGGGCAGGGCCCCCGAGGATAGCCACGTGAGAGACGCTCTAGCAGCCGCGCTGAAGGCGTTCAACGCTGTCAAGAGCAAGATGGAGCAGATAGAGGCCTACATAGCCGAGAAGGGGATAGACGTAGACGCTGACAGGGTAAAAGGCATGGTGCTCCAGGGGCTCAGCCTAGCCGACGCCCTGGAGAGGGTGATAGAGGAGAGGCTCAGCCAAGGCAGGCACCCGGAGCCCTCCAAGGCTGGAAGGGGGCAGCGGAGGCAGCGCAAGGCGGAGCCTGAAGCCGGGGATACGGCGAGGATAGCCGATATGACGGGCCTCCTAGAGGCCCTCAGGATAGAGAAGGCCAGGCTGGAGGAGCGCGTGAGGAGCCTCGAATGGGAGCTTGAGAGGCTCCAGGGTCTAGTAGCCGAGTTAAAGGTGAAGGCCAAGAGTGACTCGAGACTGGCAGTGGAAGTCGAGGCCCACAAGAGGAGGATAGCCGAGCTTGAAAGGCAGGTAGAGGCCCTCCAGGGCTCCATAGAGGATGGGCGTCGAGAGACTGAGAGGCTCCTACACTTCCTCTGGATGGCCGGCCATGGAGAGCTTGTAGCAGTCAGGGTGGTACCTAGAGCCACTCCAAGCGGCCTGGGGGAGAGCATCAAGAGGTGGGGCCCGCTCCTGAAGGGGGAGATAGTGTATGTGAGGAACCAGGACAGCTTCGCAGGCGACTTCGTCAGGAGGCTACGGGAAGCAGGCGTCCTCGGAGTACTACTAGACTACACTGACACGCCACTAGCGAACGCCCTCAGGAGAAGCATGATACCCGTGGCCCCCCTAGCCGGCTTCAGGCACTGGTGGGCCAGCGATCTACTGCTGGTAGAGCGGGGAGCCGAGGCAGCCCTCATAGAGGAGAAGAGGAGGCTCGAAGTAGAGAGGCGTGGACTCGACCTTGCCAAGATAGTGAGCGAGTACAGGGCCTCAAGGGAAAAGGAGCTCCAGGGATGAAAGATTGTAGCCCAGCGGGGCCGGGCTTAAGGGGGCCTCCCTCTGGAGGCTTAGAATACCGTGACTTCCCCCTTTACGAAGAGGTCGGTGTATTCTGTTATCCTGGCTAGCCTCTCGTCTACTATGCCCCTTATCTCCTCCTTCATGTCGCTGGTGAGCCTTCCGTCTACCTTGACCTTCACATCCGCTATTAGTGGGTCGTCTATGGGCCTGCCTATCTGGCTCACTAGCTTGACATAGACTTCTCTTATGCCCTTGACCTGCTCGTATATCTGCCTTGCCATGTCGTGAGCCGCCACGTTGTATATCTTGCCCACGTGGTTCACCGGGTTCTTCCCGGCAGCTGCCTCCATGCTCATAGGCCTGAGGGGCGTTATCAGGCCGTTAACCCTGTTGCCCCTCCCCGTCATTCCGTCGTCTCCGTGCTCGCTGCTGGTCCCGGTGACTGTTAGATATAGTATTCCCTTCTCCACTATGTCGCCGGTGTTTATGTAAACGTTTACATCGTAGTCGGGGGCTATCCTGCTAGCCAGATCAAGGACTAACTCTCTGGCCTCCTCCTTCACAGCCACGTACTCGTCTACAGTGGAGACGTGCCTGTCTATCACTGCCATCGCTATGGTAAGGTCTATCCTACTACCATCCCTGATGCCCATAACCTTGACGTCCTCCCCTATAGCCGGGATCTTAGCCTTCACATCCCTACTATTCAGGAGCCTCTCAGACTCGAGCACGAGCCTCTCAAGCGTGGATAGGGGGGCGTAGCCGCTACCTATACTAGTATCGTTGGCCCTAGGGGTCCTAGCCTTCTCCTCGAATATGCCTACCAGGTCCGCGCTACCCTTACCTATCCTATAATCCACTATAACGTGCTCGTCGGGGTCTAGATAGCGGAAGTTCTCCCGGATCCAGCCCTTAACAGCCCTGAGGATGACCGGGCCCACGGGCACCTGCTCCCAGCCAGCCTCGGTCCTCACATCAGTGGTTACCCTGCCACTCACCAATAGGTAGATGGGCTGCGTGACCTCGCCGCCCCCCAGCCGCGGGCTGGCCTGGCCCCCGACGAGGAGCACCTTATCCACGTTGTGGTGGAGGATCCGGCCGAACCTCTCCAGGTAATACCTGCTCAGCTCCCTGCTGACTGCCTCAGCGGCGGCATCACTAATACTGTCAGGATGCCCCAACCCCTTCCTCTCGACCAGCTCGACCTGGAGCTCGTCAACCGTAGGGTAGGGGTACTCCTCCACCACTATCCTCCTAGCCAAAGCTGCACAGCACCCCCCAGCCTGAATGGCCACCTGGAGGGGGGTAGGCCTATTAAATTAGGGGCTAGGCGAGGCTCCTCCAAAGCGCACAGCAGGAAAGGGGAGGAGGGGAGGACTTCATCTTAAGCTCGTCGGGGCTATATAGTGTGGAGGGTCTACTCGAAGCCCCTCACGCTCGCATAGAAGGCCGCCCACGAGGCTATAGTAATGGCGACCTGGGCTAGGCCCGCCTCGACAGCTGAGAGGAGCCTCCTCTCGTCGCCCCCCAAGCCTATGTAGAGCGGGGTAAGTAGGATAGCCAGGGTTATCGACACCCCCAGGCCCAGGACGCCTAGCAAGAGGGGGTCGCCGGGTTGGAGTCTCAGGCTAGCCCCTGCTAGGGCCGCCCCGAGGGCTACGCCCACGAGGCCTGCGACGGCTACGTTGCGCCTCATCAGGCTCGGCTGGCGTTTCAGGACTCACCACCCTGTGTAGGTGGCTTGAAGGGGAGGCCTTCACCCTTGAAGGACCTCAGCACCCTGATCCTGCCCGGCAGCCTCTTCTCTATCTCCTCCTCGGGCACGCCTAGCACGGCGGCCTTCGCCTCCTCTCCCGGGGCCCTGGCTGAGAGGATCTTTTTAAGCTCCCCGGGCGCCTCGGTCACGCTGACGTCGCCCGGCGCTATTATGGCGTAAGCCAGGCTATACCTCTTGACTACCTCCTCGCTGCCCGCTACAACTAGGGGCGCCCCCTCCTCGTCTAGGGCCACGCCCAATGCTAGCTCGAGCCTTATGGGGCCTAGGTAGTTGCGGCGGCCGTACACCATGAAGCCCCCCCGGGCTATATACTCCCCTGCGGGCGCCGACTTCGAGACCTGCTCGCCCCACACCCAGTAGACGCTCACACTGCCGAGCCCGGCCTTCCACGCCTTGCTATAGGCAGCCGCTATCACTGCCGCATCAAGCAGGTCGCCCTCCCCCGGCTCGACGCCGGAGACCTTCAATACTACGGCTGGGGCGCCGTGGATGTCGGCGTGCATGAATATATCCCTAGGGCCTAGGTAGCGCTTCACCACGCTCTCGTTCTGGCCGGCGTCCCTGCCGCCAACCGCCAGGAACCCGCTCCTAGTAACGGTCCAGTGGTACTTCTCGAACCAGTAGCGGCGCCTCAGCCTAGCTAGGGCCTGGAAGCGCCTCGCCATGCTCCTGAGCCTTAGCTCGCCCAGCCTCTTCACGACCTCCTCGGCAGCGGCCTCAGCCCTCCTAGCCTTTGCTTCAAGCTCCCCCACCCTCCTGTAGAGATCCACTATGACCTTGTCGAGGCTCTGCCCCAGCTTCACCCTAACCTTGACCCCGTCGACCTCGAGCACGGCCTCGCCCCGCGAGACCTCCACTACAGGCGGCACCGCTTCGCCCCTGGAAGCCGCCACCAGTGCCTGGGAGACCTCGTGGTACGCCGCCGCGAGCCTCTCCGCAGCCCTCCGAAGCTCCTCAGCCCTCCTCCTGTACTCCTCCGCGAGGCGCCTAGCCTCCTCCATGCTAGCCTTCAATCTGGCAAGCTCCGGGTCCTCCCCCTCGCCGGCCTCCCCAGCGACGCCCGAGGCGAAGAGGTCGTCTAGGGCCTCGTCCAGCACCTCGTACTCTCTTATCTTCTCGAAGCGTCTAGGCCTGAAGGGGTCTGCCTCGCCGGCGTCAAGAGCTAGATAGCCCCTGCCCTCCAGGCTCTCCTCAAGTATCTCGCCTAACTTCTCCGCCAGACACCTGTAGCCCCCGCCATCGACCTCCCCCGGCTTCAAGTCCTTCCTAAGGCCGCACCTGTGTATCGCCTCCTCCGCCGCCTCAGCCGGCACCTTAGCGCCCCTAATCAGCCCCCTAACGAGGTCCCGGCCCGCTGCTGCCAGCTCCGCGAGCCTCTCGGGGGATAGCCTGAAGGGGTTTACCGTGCTGAGGGGCGGGGGCTTGTACTCCCTGCGGGGCCTCACACTCCTATCCCGGAAGTCCTCGTGCCTGCTCGCGCCTAGGATGACGCCATCGGGCGAGACTAGGGCAACGACGCCTCTAGGCACCAGCTCGACGTAGAGCCTGTAGCCAGTTGCTGTCTCGACATAGGCGACTCTATCATACTCAAGGAACCCAACGCTGCTTATCCTCGAACCCCTCAAGTGCTTCCTGGCGAGGGCTGCCAGCCCCCGCGGAACCTGCTCCCTAGCCTTCAAATCCCTCCTAGTGAAGTGAAGCCTCCTCCCGGCCTCGGCTACGATCTCACCCTGAACACCGACGCCCTTCACCTTGACTACAAGGCCCTCCCCCTCCTTCAAGTTGTACACGTTATCTATCCTAGCCCCCTCCAGCGGCTCACGCCACCTGGAAACCCATGCCATCAAGTCCAGCAGATTCATAGCCCTCCTAGCCAACCCTCCACCGCACCCTTAACCCACTAGTCGACCAGCCCGGGGTAAGGGATATTCTGGGCTCTCCATGCGGGAAAGGGTTTAAGGTTGAAAGCATAACGCTCATGATGGGCTCCCTAGGGGAGGCGCGGGGAGCCCCTCGAGCCCCCTCGCGGATCGATGAGAGTAAGGGGTGGTGGTTGGGGCTTTGATAAACGTGAGGGACTATCTGGTGCGCGACGTGATGAGCACCCCAGTGTTGAAGGTGCTACCCATGGTCACGGTGAGGGAGGGCGCCGAGATGATGGTCAACAGGAGGGTAGGCAGCCTGGTAGTGGTTACGCAGACTGATAGCCTCATCGGCATAGTCACTAAGAGCGACATAATAGCGAGGGTCGTCGCCAAGGGGCTAAACCCCGATGAGGTCAGGGTAGGGGACATAATGACTAGGAACCCGATCTACATTTTCGCGGACGATAGTATAGAGAGGGCTGTGGACTTGATGAGCAGCCACAGGATAGGCCACCTCCCGGTGCTAGACCCGGAGACTAACAAGCCTATTGGGATGCTGTCTAAGTGGGACATTGTAAGGCTCTCGCCGGAGTACATAAGGGGCGCGCTTTTCGGGGGCTTGATTGAGGAGAGGGGCGAGTAGTGGCGGGCGTCTCTGTGAGGCCCGCGGCTCCCGGAGACGAGGAGGCCGTAGCGAGGCTAGTCGAGAGGCTGAAGATACTCAATGAGGAGCTGGACCAGCACTTCAAGGTGGTAGACAACCTCGAGGACGTGGCCAGGGAGTATGTGAAGGCCACGCTAGAGTCTAGCAATGCATTCATACTCGTCGCCGAGGAAGCCGGGAATATAGTGGGGTTTGTGAGGGTCGAGGTAGTCGACAGGCTATTCTATAAGCCTAGGCTGAAAGCCGTAGTCACAGACATCTACGTGGCTCCGAGGGCTCGCGGGAGGAGGATAGGCGCGCTCCTCCTCGAGAAGGCCGCCGAGGAGGCCAGGAAGAGGGGCGCCAGGATAATAAGCGCAGTTTACCCAGTCAATAATGAGATAGCTAGGAGCTTCTACGAGAGACTGGGCTTTAAGACTCTTCAGGAGGAGGTCTACAGGGAGATCTAGGCCCACTGGGGCCTCCCACTCCTCTGCCTAGCCCTCTCAGCAGCTATGAGGCCCAACGTGGCAACTGCTATTCCCACCTTTACCCCGGCCTCGGGGCCCCAGAGGGTGTGAGCCACTCCCACGGCTAGGGCGCCTAGCACTGTCCACGCTGTTATCGCTATACTTACTATCCTGAGCCTCCTCGGGGCCGCGTCTATAACGTAGTAAACCGTGGATAGGCTGGCGTAACCCATCGCAACCCCTACAGCGACGAGGCTAGCGGGGGAGCCTATGCTGGTGGCCGCGACGACTAGAGCCGTTATCCCGGCTATGCTGGCAGCGGCCAGGCTAGGGGAGGTGTAGGCTAGCAGGGCTCCTATAGCGTAGCTGGCGCCATAGGCAACCGGGGTCCAGCCTCCGAGGGCTATGGCTGCCTGCTGGGCGACCTCGAGTTTCACGGCTGATAGGCTGCCCAGGAGGCTGCTAGCCCTGACCACCTCCCAGGGCCTAAGCTTTGCTACCTTGAGGCCTGCGGCGGCGTTAGCGAAATTCTCTATTATCTTCAGGCTGGTGTTGCTCAGCACGCTACCCTTAACGCTCCTAGCTGCTACTAGGCCTACCGCCACGCTCGCCAGAGCCAGGGGCTCCCAGTAGGGGATCCCCTTGGAGAGGTAGCCTAGAAGGCTGCCCCCGAGGCTCGAGGCTATATAGTAGAGTGCGACGACGCCCCTCCACTTCGAGTAGTCCACCTCATTGTATATCGTGTTAGAGGCTGCGAAGCCCGCGAGGCCCAGGCTCATCGCCGCCGCTACCAGCGACGCGAAGAGCAGGGGTACAGGCGCTCCGGGTAGCTGGGACGCCGCCAAGGCTAAGGCCACGGTGAGAGCGGAGGCTATGAAGGCCTTCCTCCGCCCAGAGACGCTCCTAGCCTTCCTCACGCCGAGGGCAATGCCCCACACGCTGCTAAGAGCGGCAACCCCCGCGAGCCCCGCCCTAGCCAGGGGGTCCTCCAGCCCTAGGCTATCGGCAAGCACAGCCTCGACTCTGCCCAGCACCGCGGAATACACTGCAATCGCGGCTGCGAAAGCGAGGCTCAACGGGGCACCCTTATCTACACATTTAGAAGAAGCGGGGAGGGTATCGCGGGGGCTTAGCCGGTGTTACCCTAGTATTAACCCCCGCACAGTTTTACACCTGTTTAACGTAGACCCTTGACAGCTCCCTGAAGCCCTGACCGTTATACAGGCTTAGGGCCACGCTGTTCTTGGCAGGCACCTCAGCGGCTACAGCGCCGGCGCCCATGCTCCTCGCGGCCCTCTCAACCTCGGCTATCAGCACCCTACCTATACCCCTGCCGCGGAACTGCGGCAACACGTATAGCTCCTCTATCACCAGCATTAGGGGGTTGCCGAGAAGCGGGTACTCCCGTTTCACTGCTTTAACGTAGCCCGCTAGCCGGCCCTCCACCTCCGCCACTAGTACTAGTCCCTCACCGCCGGACACGTAGCCCCTAGCGACGGCCGCCGCCTTCTCCTCTGCATCGCCTGCAAGGCTCCACGCCGGATCGAACTCCTCGTTCAGGCTGTAGAAGCGTAGTATGAGGCGTGCCAGCGCCTCCTCGTCGCCCTCCCGTGGGGGCCTCACGGTTACCCCTGCCTCGTGCACGGCCAAGCACCCCCTCTAAGGGTCCTAGTGGATATTTGGGTGTTGCCCGCTTCTTTAGCGGGGCGCCGACTCCCCGCCCTCGACCTCTCTGAGCATCACTTCTATCCTGCGGCGCGCCGCCTCTATTATCCTCCTAGCGTCCTCTAGCTCCTCTGAGTAAGTCTTAGGCTTCCGGGCCACCCCCTCCTCTACCGCCTTCGCGGCGACTGCAGCTGCTATCCTGGGGTGGACCTGCCACTCGTCTAGCCTCGGCAGTATCCTGTCCTCGCGCAGGCCCGTCTCCCTGGCGTACCTGGCTAGCTCCTCCGCAGCCGCTATCACCATGGAGTCGGTTATGCTCCTGGTCCTCACGTCTAGGCTACCCCTGAAGACGCCGGGGAAAATGAGGGCGTTGTTGACCTGGTTGGGTAGGTCGCTCCGCCCCGTAGCCACTATCCGGGCCCCGGCCTTGATGGCCTCGTCGGGCCATATCTCGGGCGTCGGGTTAGCTAGGGCGAATACTATGGCGTCTCTAGCCATCGAGGCTACCCACTCGGGCTTCACTACTCCCGGGCCGGGCCTGCTAGCAGCTACCAGGGCGTCAGCCCCCCTTAGGGCTTCCTCGGGGCCTGCTCCCGGCCGGAGCCCCGCGCCCTTGGTCTCGAGGGCTATGAGATACTTGTACTTATTAGTGAATAGGAGCCTGTCTATGTCCTCCCTCTCGGGGTGGAGGACTCCCCTACTATCTATCACTGCTATATTCTCCGGGGGCACGCCGTAGGCCTTGAGGAGCCTGTAGAGTGCTATGTTGGCGGCGCCCGCCCCCAGGAGGACTATCCTGCTCCTCCTCATATCCTTGCCTACCAGGTGGAAGGCGTTTATGAGGCCTGCCAGCGTGGCGGCGGCCGTGCCCTGCTGGTCGTCGTGCCAGACTGGGATTTCTAGCTCCTCCCTGAGCTTGTCGAGGAGGTAGAAGCATTTGGGGCTCTCAATATCCTCTAGGTTTACCCCGCCGAAGCTGGGCTCGACGCTCTTAACCAGGTCTATGAACTCGTCGAGACCCCGTTTCCTGTGGACCAGCGGCACGGCGTCAACGCCGCCTAGATACTTGAAGAGGAGGGACTTCCCCTCCATGACCGGCAGCGCGGCCTCGGGGCCTATATTGCCGAGGCCTAAGACTCGTGTACCGTCGCTCACGATGGCGACCATGTTCCAGCGGCTTGTCAGCTCGAAGCTCTCGTCCCGCCTCTTCGCGATCCTAAGGCTGACCTCGGCTACTCCAGGGGTGTACCAGATGGCGAAGTCCTGCGTGCCCCTCACGGGGACCTTCACGCTAACCTCTATCTTGCCGGCGAACCTCCTATGCATCTCTACGGGATCGCGCTCGTCAACCAAAATAGTGTCCCCCAGGGGGCTAAGGAGGCCCCCTTCGGGGCTGAAAAGGAGGAGGCTCTCCCTCTCCCAGTACAAGGGGGAGGGGGAGGGCTTCACGCTGTGCCTTCCTCTAGGAGGATGTCTGCGTAGCGGTCCCTTAGGGCCCGCTTATTTATCTTACCCACGCTAGTCTTTGGCAGATCCTCCACTATTATTACCTTGTCGGGGAGCCACCACTTGGGTATCTTGCCCGTCTCCACGAAGTTCTTCATTAGGAACTCCCGTATCTCCTCAGTGGTTATCTTATCTTCCCATCCCTTCCTAGGCACTATTAGGGCTACCGGCCTCTCCCCCCACTTCTCGTGCTTAGCCCCTATCACTGCTACCTGGGCCACGCCTGGATGAGTGCTTATAGCGTCCTCCAGCCTTATGCTGCTTATCCACTCTCCCCCGCTCTTTATCACGTCCTTGTCCCTATCCACGATTATAACTGCGCCTTCGGGGGTCCAGACTGCTATGTCGCCCGTGTGGAACCAGCCGCCTCTCCAGGCCTTCTCCGTCTTCTCGGGGTCCTTGTAGTACTCTGGGGTGATCCATGGCGCCCTGACTACTATCTCCCCCATCGTCTTCCCGTCTCTCGGCACGGGCTTGAGGGTCTCCGGGTCCGCTACCATTAGCTCTACTAGGGGTATCGGGAAGCCCGGGCTTATGAGTAGCTCCTCCTTGTCCCTGTGCTTAGGCGGCACGGTTGCCAGAGTCAGTATAGGAGCGGTCTCGGTCATGCCGTAGCCCGCCATGACCTTCATGCCCCTCTTCCTGGCGGCCTCCGCTAGGCCCTTCGGCAGCGCCTGGCCGCCCGAGATGAATAGGAGGCCGCTTAGATCGTACTTCTCGCTCTCGGGCGCCGTGAGGAGCATGTAGAGTATTGTGGGCACGCCCGCGGTGAAGGTAACCTTCTCATTAACTATGAGCTCTAGCAGGACCTTGGGGTCAAGCCTGTTTGGATACACCTGCTTCATGCCGAGCAGCGTAGCTATATAGGGGATGCCCCAGCTATACACGTGGAACATAGGCACTATGTGCAGGACCGTGTCCTCACTTGTAACCTTGTAGGGGCCGAGGGTCGCCAGCTGTAGAGCGCCGCTGAGAGCGTGCAGGACGATCATGCGATGGCTATGGTAGGCCCCCTTGGGCAGCCCAGTAGTCCCGCTGGTATACCCCATCGCGGCCGGCCTATCCTCGTCTAGATCAGGCCACTCATAGCCCCCGCCATACTCCTTCACTAGGTCCTCGTAGCTATGCGCCTTGGCGCCGCCCACGTGACCAGGGACCTCATCGCTATTAACTATTATAACGTGCTCTACGCTCTCGACCTTGGGCACCACGGCCTCCGCCAGCTTCAAGAAATCCCTATGCACGATGAGAACCTTATCCTCAGCGTGACTCATGACATAGGCGATCTCGCTGGGGGCAAGCCTAATATTAACAGGGTGCAGAACAGCCCCCATCATAGGCACAGCAAAGTAAGCCTCATAATGCCAGTGAGTGTTCCAGTCGAGGGTCGCAACCCTGTCGAGCCCGGAAACGCCCAGAGCCTCAAGAGCCCTAGCAAGGGCCTGCATCCTAGCAGCAGCATCCCTAAACGTATAGCGCTCCACGCCACGAGCAGTCCTATACACTATCTCAGCATCAGGGAAAAGACTCAGAGCCCTATCATAAATCTTCTTCAAGGTAAGCTCGTAGCCAGGCCTCCTCGGAACCTTCTCAGGCAACGCCAACCCAGACACACCCTTCAGAGCCTCTAAGCCATACGCCTCCGACGAGCCAAGCGAGTACTCAGAGGCCCCCCTTCTAGGGCGGCCCCCGAGAGGGGGAGGGGGCCGGCTAGGCTTGAAGACCCTCCGGGCCCCCCGGCTACGCCCCGAGGAGATGTTATGGTGTATGGGATGAGGTGAAGTCTCTCTCAAGGACTAGAGACTATAACGCCCCTCACGCCTCCTTCAGGGAAGCCAGGGTCCTCCTTTATTCCTCATTGTGGGGGACCGGCTTACTTGCATCCCCGTTCTAGGACTGCCTCGTAGAGGGCGTTATACGCCTCCTCCAGGCTCTTGAACTCTACTTTGCCGCGGAGCACTGGGTAGCCGGGGAGGCTCGCGTCTACGAGGTACGTGGGCTCCTTGCCCAGGCTGGTTAACAGTTCTAGGGCTTTGAGGCAGCCTTCCCTCTCCGCTTCTAGCTCTGTGGAGCTAGTGGGTAGTGGGATGCTGGCTTCTACTACGACGCCCCCGCCTGGCTCGTCCTTGACCTCTACTATGCTGCCTCCTAGCACGAGCCTCGTGGTGTCGCCCTCAGCCTCGAAGCTGCAGCCGGCCTCGGCCAGGAACCGCTGGAACCTCTTACTAGGCTCGCTCTTCCCGGCGTGCCCAGGGATTCCTAGCTCTTCGTCGCCGTGACCGTGGCCCTCCATGGCTCCTCACACCCAGAGTAGCGTGCCGCTCTCGCCGCTCAAGGCTCTTACTATGTTCTCCGGGTCGTCGCCCGAGGTGAATACAACCTTTATCCTGCTCCTCTCGACTATCCTCAACGCCACGGGGTCGAGTAGCTCGTAGCCGCCCGCCTCAACGCTGCTCCTAGCTATAAGCTCCCTCATGAACGAGTAGCTGACGCGCTCGAGCAGCGTAGCCCCCGGCTCGCTGGGCCTCCTGTCATAGACCCCAGGCACACCCTTCATGGCATTAACTATGGTATCGGCCCCTATCGCCTCCGCAAGCACAGCAGCCACAGCATTAGTACTCTGCCCCGGCTGAAGACCCCCCAGCACCGGGATCAAGCCCCTAGTAAAAACGTCGACAGCCTCCTCAAGCGAGGTAATAGCGCGGGGCGGGCTCCGCGGGTACAAAGCCTTAGCCAGAACCCCAGCATGGAACCGGCTAGCCTCGATACCAGCAAGGTCAAGAATAGCCTCGGAGACGCCGAGGCCCCTCAAAGCCTCAATAGCACCCCTAGCAAGCCCCCCACCACCAACCACAACACCAACACGGTAACCCATACCCTCAAGCCTACCAATCACAGAAACCAGCCTCTCAAGATAAGATGCCTCCACCCCGTCGAAGAGCTTACCACTCAGCTTGACAACCACAGGCCTCAAACCCAAGCCACCCAATGTATACTAGGACTACGATGCACAGAGAGCCCCTTAATACCCAGAGGAGGGGGAGAGGGGCTCGCCACGCTCGTGTCAGGCCATCACCCTCCCTCCCCAGGGAGGGCTAGCCCGCGGCCTCCCGCTCACAGCCCCACAACTAGTCTTCCTCCTAGAAGGGACCTGCGGGATAAGGATGCGCAATCCCCCGGGATCCCCTGTAGAGGGCGTGGCGGGGGAGGCTCAGCTGTCCTGGCCCTCCCCAGCGGGCCCCACTGGAGGGCCCTCGGCGCTTTTAACCCTCGTCACCCCTCTTTGCCCCCGCCACGCCCGTTTGTAGCTCTGAAGGGTATCACCCGGGTGTATAAGCTGGGGTTACTCTGTGTGATGCCCCAGTAGGCTTTCCCGGGGTTAATGTTAGGCGTGGTGGGGCTGGGATGGCTGTGGAGGACTTCTACAGGGCTGTGGAGACTCTGAGGGGCGTCCTTCCGGTTCAGGGGTTTGACCTTAGCTACTACGTGGTGCTAGTGAGCCTGACAGTGCTGATACTAGTGGTGTCATTCACTGCGGGGATAGTGCTGTATAGGTTCGCGAATAGCCTAGCCAACCTTGACACCTTCGGGGTGATAAAGAGCCTTGTAATCGTGGGGGTTCTACTGCTCTTCATAGGAATACTAGCGCCGTAACACTGCCAGCAGCCCAGAACCCTCCCCCCTCCCCCGGGGAGGGCGCTCTTTTAAAATGACCTTTAGCCCCTTTGTTAGGCTGCTCTCTCCTCTAGCTTCCTCTTTATCATCTTCAGCCTTATGAAGTCCTCTCTCATCCTCTCCTCTAGCTTTAGCTTGATGAACTTGATAGCCTCCTGATAGCTTGGTAGGATGACGTAGTCCAGCGCGTTTATCAGGCGCTGGGTTTCCCTGAGCTCTGCTATTAGCCTGTTTAGGGTCTCCTCGTACTCTGCTAGGCGGAGAAGCTTCTCCATGAGCCTCTGCATGTCCTCTATGCTCTCCACTAGCCTGGGGTCGGTGCCTGGCGGGAAGAGCCTGGGCTTCTCGACGGATGCCAGCTTGAAGGTGGGGGTCTTCACCGCGAATAGAACCCTTGTGCCTACTTCTACTTCGGCCTCCCAGGGGTAGGCCTCGACGTAGCTCCTAACCCTGTCTAGGCCCTCGCTCGCTGCTCCTATATAGTAGCTGTCGTACACCTTCATGAGCTCCCTGTAGACCTCCTCCTGGTATCTGGCGTACTCTCCAGCAGTACTCATGATGTAGTGTAGCAGTACCTCCCTCTTCTCCTCCATGACCCTCCTAATCCTCTTCATCATAGCTAGCTCTCTTCGCAGCCTGATTAGGTTGATTTTCGTCGGCAGCACTTTCCTCGGGTCCACTGCCAAGGCAGTTAACCACCTCCACCTGAAGGGGGTATCTCATGGTTTAAATAGCGGGTTTGGAGAGGGCTCTCCTCTCCGGAGCCTTCTAGCTCTGGGAACTCATCCTTTACGGCCTTGTGAGGCGTCTTAGCGTTTCTAGGCGGCGCTCCTGCCTCTGTACTTTGGATGGTACTTCCTTATTGTTTCCTCCTTTATGTTGGTTAGCTCCTCCTCTGGCAGCACGCTGAGTATCTCCCATGCTATGTCTAGGGTCTGCTCTATGCTTCTGTTCTCCCTCTCGCCCTGGCTTAGGAAGCGCCTCTCGAATAGGTCGGCGAACTTCAGGTACTTCCTGTCGGTCTCGCTCAGGCTCTCTTCGCCGACCACCGCTGCTAGGCTCCTCAGCTCCACGCCCCTACTGTATGATGCGTAGAGCTGGTTGCTGACCTCTGCGTGGTCTTCTCTGGTCTTGCCGGGGCCTATGCCCTCCTTCATCAGCCTTGAGAGGCTCATGAGCACGTTTATCGGCGGGTAGATGCCCTTGTTGTGTAGCTCTCTGCTTAGCACTATCTGGCCCTCGGTTATGTAGCCTGTTAGGTCGGGGATCGGGTGGGTCATGTCATCGTTGGGCATCGTCAGTATGGGCATCTGGGTTATGCTGCCCTTCCTCCCCTTTACCCTGCCGGCTCTCTCGTATATGCTTGCAAGGTCGCTGTAGAGGTAGCCTGGGTAGCCCTGCCTGCCTGGCACCTCTTCCCTGGCAGCGCTTATCTCTCTCAGGGCCTCGGCGTAGTTAGTCATATCCGTTATTATGACTAGCACGTGCATGTCCCTCTCGTATGCGAGGTACTCTGCAAGGGTGAGGGCGGCCCTCGGGGTTACGAGCCTTATCATCGCGGGCTCGTCAGCCAGGTTGACGAACATGGCGACCCTGCTCATAGCCCCGGTCTCCTCGAAGAACTTCTTGAAGAATAGGAAGTCGTCGAACTTTATCCCTATAGCTGCGAATACTACTGCGAACTCCTCCTCCTCGCCCCTCACCGTGGCCTGCCTGGCGATCTGCGCTGCCAGCTTGTTGTGAGGCAGCCCGCTACCGCTGAAGATGGGCAGCTTCTGGCCCCTCACCAGGGTGTTCATCCCGTCGATAGCGCTGATACCGGTCTGGATGAAGTCCTCCGGGTAGGCCCTCTCCGAGGGGTTCAGGGGCGCGCCGTTGACGTCCCGCCTCTCCTCAGCCACTATAGGTGGGCCCCCGTCTATAGGCTCCCCGAGGCCGTTGAATATCCTGCCTAGCATGTCCTCGCTAACCGGGATCTCGAGGCTACGGCCTAGGAAGCGTACAGTCGTGCCTATCGGGCTTATCCCAGTCGTGCCTTCGAAGACCTGCACAACCGCCACGTCCTTGCTAACGTCGAGTACCCTGCCCCTTCTCCTCTCCCCGCTCGGCAGCTCGACCTCCACTATCTCGTCATACGCTACCCTAGAGACCCCCCTCACGACGAGGAGGGGACCCTTTATCTCGCTTATAGTGGTGTACTCTCTTACACCCACGCTCACGCCGCTCCACCCCTCGAGGGGAGGAAATTAGAGGGCCTCGGCCCTCACGGGCCTAACCCTCTCCAGGGCTTCAAGAACCCTGCGCCTGAGATCCTCTATCCTCTCTAGCTGGTCATTGGGTATATCGAACTTGGCCTTCACCATCTCCACGTAGAGCCTGCCGAGCGCCTTCCTTATCTCTGCCACAGTGGCGCCCTGGCTTATCAGCTCCTCGCCCTTCCTGTGGAAGTCCATTATCATGCGGAGCAGGGCGAACTGCTTCTGCGGCGTGCTGAAGGCGTCTATCGGGTCGAAGGCGTTCTGCTTCAGGAAGCCGTCCTTGAGTAGCCTGGCGGTTTCGAGCACTAGCTTGTCCTTCTCGTCGAGGCTCTCGGTGCCGACGAGCCTAACTATCTCCTGCAGCTCGTTCTCCCTGAGTAGTATGCCCATGGCCTCGTCCCTGTACTCCCTCCACTTCTTGTCCACGTTGCGGTGCCACCACTCGGTCACGGTCTCTACGTAGGCGCTGTAGCTTATCAGCCAGTTGATGGCAGGGTAGTGCCTGCTGTAGGCTAGCTTCGTGTCCAGGGCCCAGAAGACCCTTATGAACCTGGTGGTGTGGCTCGTCACGGGCTCGCTGAAGTCGCCGCCGGGCGGGCTCACTGCGCCGACTATAGTGACGCTGCCCTCCCTCTCTGGGCTGCCTAGAGCCGTGACCCTGCCGGCTCTCTCGTAGAACTCTGCCAGCCTGGAGGCTAGGTAGCTCGGGTAGCCCTCCTCAGCGGGCATCTCCTCGAGCCTGCCTGCTATCTCTCTCAGGGCCTCGGCCCACCTGCTAGTACTATCAGCGACTAGGAGGACGTCGTAGCCCATGTCCCTGTAGTACTCTGCCAGGGTGACGCCCACGTAGATGCTCGCCTCCCTAGCGGCGACGGGCATGTTGCTGGTGTTCGCTATGAGTATAGTCCTGTCCATGAGGGGCTTCCCAGTCCACGGGTCCTTGTACTTGGGGAAGCGCTCCAGCACCTCGGTCATCTCGTTGCCTCTCTCGCCGCAACCTATGTAGACTACTACCCTGGCCTCGCTCCACTGCGCCAGGCTGTGGAGCGTCACGGTCTTGCCGGTGCCGAAGCCCCCGGGCACAGCCCCGGTACCGCCCTTAGCCATGGGGAAGAACGTGTCTATAATCCTTATGCCTGTGATGAGTGGGAGGCTCGGATCCTTCTTGTCCTTGAAGGGCCTCGGGATCCTCACAGGCCATCTCTGCACCATCTTAACCTCGATCTCCCTGCCGTCCCTCTCCACGGTTGCTATGGTGTCCTCGATTGTGTAGTCGCCCTCGGGGGCTATCCACTTGAGGGTGCCCCTAACCCCTGGGGGCACCATTACCCTGTGCTCTATCAGGCTGGTCTCCTGAACGGTTCCCAGAACATCTCCTCCCTCTACCCGCTCGCCAGCCCTCCTCACAGGCTTGAAGTGGAACTTCTTCTTCCTGTCGAGGGGCGGTACCCTCACGCCCCTCTCTATGAACATCCTCCTCTTGGGGTCGCGCCTAGCCACCTCATCCGCGATGACTGGCAGGGGCCTCTGCACTCCGTCGAATATGGTGCCGAGGAGTCCCGGGCCCAGCTCCACGCTCAGAGGGGCTCCGGTGCCCTCGACGGGCTCCCCGGGCCTGAGCCCGCTAGTCGACTCGTAGACCTGTATGAAGGCTCTGTCGCCGCTTAGCCTAGTTATCTCGCCTATTAGACCAGCCTCTCCCACATAGACCATCTCATACATCTGGGCCCCGCGCATGCCCTCAGCCACAACTAGGGGTCCAGAGATCCTTGCTATGCGTCCCTTCACGGGCAAGCCTACTATACACCCCCACTACTCCAAGAGTCACCCGAATAGGGCCCTCAAAGCGGCCATCCTAAGCTTGGCCTCCTCTGCGGCTAAAATACGGTCCAGGCTGAGATCGAGCCTCGCCTCGCCCCCGCGGAGGAGGGCTACGACGCCTCCGATTATATCGGCGGGCTCTGGGTCAACGGAGATCACGCCGGGGGCGACCTCTAGAACGAGATCCTCAGCCAGCCTCCTATCCTCGGGCGCCACCCTGATGACGGCGCCGCCCGCCTCCCTAGCCTCCCCGGCAACCCTCTCAATAGCCCTCCTCAGGAACTCCCTATACTCAGGCATATCATGTTTCCTCCTCTTGAACTCCTCCAAGGCCCTCCTAATCGCTTCATCAGCATACCTATTCTTCTCCCCCTCGACAGTCTTCCTCAGCTCAAGCTCGAGCCGCGCCTTCACACTAGCAAGCCTCTCCCTCAACTGCTCATACCGCTGCTCAAGCTCCCTAGAAGCCCTGGCAGCCTCCTCCTCTATAGCCTCCACAACAATCCTCTGAGCAGCCTCAAACGCCTCCTCAAGGAGGCCGAGGCTCTCCCTCCTAGCAGGCTCGACAGCCTCCCCCGCAAGCTTACGGGGGTCACCATATATCCTAGCCAACCCCCGAATACACCCCCCGCGCCTAGCCCAGGCCAAGCGCCCGGGCAACGAGCTTATTAACGTCTACAGGCTTAGCCTCCGCCCACTTACTAGGCAGAACGAGCACTGGCACCCCTAGACCGGCGGCCCGAGACCTGAACTCGTCCTCATCACCGACCACGTGCTTCAACACTATAGCGACGGCGATGTCGCCCCTGGCAGCCTCACGCCTGAGGGCCTCCAGAGCCTCGTCGGCGTTGGCGGCCTCGACGACTCTAGCACCTATCGCCCGGAAGAGCGGCAGCGTGTCGCGGTCGCCCACCACTAGTACACGGCCGCGCTGAACCTGCAACCTAGCAACCCTCCCCGCACACCCCCCGGGGCCCCCGCAGGGTATTTTAAGGCTCACTCTATGACCAGCGGGGGCGCCCCCACCGTGGCGACGGCCCCCCATTAATAAGCCTTGGAGCCTCGCTGAGGCGGCTGGGGGCTCCGGGTTTAAGGCT
>JALTZJ010000009.1 GCA_027046245.1 Acidilobaceae archaeon | reverse complement strand
GTGTAGCCTGGTGTAACGCTAACTATAGCCTCGCAGGCTTGGTCCCCTATGTAGCAAAGGCTGGCATTCCCCGTGGAGGGGCCCTCATGGCATCCTTCTAGGGATGAAATAGTGAGGTTAAGGTATGCGTCTATACTGTAGACTCTCTTGCCTTCTTGCTCTATTATGATAGCTCTTCGGTGAGGCGTTATCCAGTGCTCTACTATCACTATGATACCCCTTTCATATGCTATGCTTCGCTGAAGACAGGCGATACCACTACTAGCCGGCTACCGCAGAAGGGACAGGTGTATTTGACTCTTCTAGCGTCGGCCCTGCAGAAGAATGCACCGTAATCGTTGGCACATTTGGGGCACGCATAAACAATGTCTATTCTCCTGGCTCCGGGCGGCTGGCCGGTAAGGTCTAGATAGGTGCCGCAGATCCGGCACCTAACTGAAACCCAGCCTATGTGACCTAGCCCGCTAGTGCCCTTGTTCAGTCCCACGGTCACTAGTAACTCACCCTCAAGGGACCCACGCGCTCGGATGGGTTTAAATCCTACAGTTTCTAGGGGTTGCGAGGGGGCGAAGCGGTTTGGGCTTGTTCAGCTATAAGACTATAATAGGGGTTAGCCTCGCTTTAATGGTTGTAAGCGCGCTGTCAGGCCTAGCAGTTTACTATATGCATGTTAGTGTTCTGAAAAGTCTAGGAGGACAGCCGCAGCTAGGAGACGTTTTGGATAGGATTTCGGGTCTCGAATATAAATTAGAGGATCCAACAGGCACATACACTGTGAAGGTTTCAAACGATCCAGCTACTAGGACAGGCACTATAGAAGTCTACAAAGAAGGGGAGTTAGTAGAAAAATACTACTATGAATACGGGAATAACCAGCTTATCAGACTTGAAAGAGAAGTAGGCGAGCAGAGAGAAGCCCTGGATCCCGTGGACTTTGAAGAGGCATTCTTAACTAGTGTGAGATTCGAGGTACAGCCCGACGCCGGGATAACCCAAGTAAGAGGCTTCCCCGGGGTAGGCCCCGTATATATACTATACTACTTAGAGGGTGTCATAGGAGTAGATTGGCCACAACTATTAGAACCTAGAGGCGTAGCGCCCCCCGTAAATGTTAACGTGCAATATGTAAGGGTGAGCAGCGAAGCTGGATCGTATTTCGGGGCGAGAATAATTATTCAAGGCCAGGGCCCGTTAGCGGTTTTCACGCCTCTAGGGAACTGGGGGCTCGGTCCGATAGTTATAGATGCCGCAAAGATAGGTGGTCTGCCTGTAGCAGTAAAATTCCAGTACACTGTTATACAAGAAACCGGTGAAGAAACAGTATCATGGGAACTGGTATCGCTCAGAACTCAATAATACCTTCGGTATTCTAAATACAAGTTACGCCCACCCCCCAACAGCTGATTAATCAGCGCAGTATGAAAGAAGGATGCCACCATTCCGTAGTAATGGTGGCATCGTTGGCAACCGAGACTAGCATAGTTATAGATGGAATCACGGTAACCTACGGGGGATCGACGCCCGATGCAAAGAGGAAAACAGTGAGCTTCAAGGTGTCAGAGGAAGAACTAAGGACAATCGATGAAGCAGCTAGACGGCTAGGAAAAAGCAGAAGCGAGTTCATACGCGAAGCAGCTATAGAGATGGCAGCAGTAATACTGAGCATCCCTAAGTCGAGGGAAAACGACAAAACCCCCGAACTCCAAAGCCCCTAAACGCTGGGTGCCGCCGTAGCTCAGCCTGGCAGAGCACCGGACTCATACGGCCAGCCCCGGTGTCCGGAGTCGAAAGCGACAGAGGGGACCCGGGGGGCCTGGGAGATCCGGGGGTCCCGGGTTCGAATCCCGGCGGCGGCACCACAGCTCCCAGGCCCCCTACATATTGCTACTTAAATTGGCTGTGATTCGCCACTTCTTTAATATGGCGGTGGCTAGTCGCGGGTGGGTATTTGCTATGTCCTCCCCTTCTAGGAACCGGTTATCCGGTGCAGAAGAAGAGAGGAAGAATGATCATAGAGAAGCGGTATGGGATTGGGAGAGCCCTAATGTTGTTCATGAGTGCGGCACAAGCGGTAAAGGTGAGAACGAATCTTCCAAGGAGCGTCAGTAATTATAGCGTCGGCAACTTTATAAATATGCGAGAGTTGGTGTTCATCATTAATAGTCCACACGTATACTTTGAAGCCTGCTTCCCTGAGCAGGACTCCATAGCCTTCCAGGGCTAGAGGTAGAGGGATGCTTGCACCATCAGCGTTGATACTGTCTAGGTAGTTTACCGGGTTTACGACGGCATCTCTGATAGTAGCAAGCACTGTGGATCCAGGCAGCGCCCGTTTTATATGCTCTATTTCGTCGTGGCGGGGAGTCGAGAAGGCTAAGGATGCGTTAACTGCGGTGCTCGCACGTATTTCGCTAGCGAGGCTGTCTATCTCGATTCGGTCTTTTAAGTCTATCAATATATGTCTTGTCCAGGTAAGTGTCGAAAGCCAGCTAGAGAGCCGGCGTTTTCTAGCTATTAGCGGGTCTCGGCTAAACAGTATATAGTCCAAGGTTGACGCTGCTCTCCCAATTAAGCTAGGGCGGACGACCCAGGAGCCTCCATGACCTACGATGATTTCCCCAGTATCGCCGCGCCTTACATCAACTTCTACGGCGTCAACGCCTAGTAGCCTATAGAGTAACGCTATTCTAGCACTATTGCAGCGGTGGCCTATAATAATGGGGCAATGCATGCACCGTCACCAACCTGTGCCCCAGAACGGTAGGGTTACTAGATAGTGTATAACAAGGCTTACGAGAGCATAGGGAACAGTTATCCGTAGGAGCTCGCTGGGCGCCACACGCCTACCACGCTTCTCCTCAGCTATGGTGAGGGCCACGTAGAGTGCAGGAGCCGCAGCCACCGTGGCATTGCTAGCTAGCGTTGCACTCCAAGCGATCCCCCAGTATACCCCCCAAGGCTCGACGCCGAGAAGAGTGGCGGCCTCCTTAACTACAATGAGGAAGACCAGTAATAGCGCGTCATGCTCTATAAATGTAGACAGGATGCCGACGATCCAGTAGAATACAGTGTAGGAGAGTAGGGGATCCTCTTGTAGTAGGGGCGCTAAGGACTCGGCAACCTTAACTAGCACGCCAGCCTCTTTAAGGCCACCCACCAGGCTAAATAAGCCGGCATAGAATATAAGAGCACGCCATTCTACGTGGCGAAATGCTTCTTCGAATGAAACAAGACCCTTGACACCAGCTCTCCTGAGAGTTTCTATAGTAAGAGCGGCAAGACTAGCACCAGCCATGGTTATGAAGCCTAGCTCATAGCCAAGTAGCGGCCTCACCGCCATGCCGATAACCGTTATCACGAACCAGAAGATCGCAATGTAAGCCAAGAGGCCTAGCTTAACCTCTTTACTAGGAGTCTCTATCCTAGAGGACCCCCTAAGGTAAATCCTATAGGCGAGCAGCGTTACTACTATGAAAGTTATAGTTAGAAGAGGAAAGCTGCTAGGCCTACCCATGAAGACGATGAAATCGAGGAACTCGACGCCGGTGACGCCATGAAGTAGCTGAGGAGGTAAGTCTCCCATAAGAAGAGCCGTCCCCATGAAATTAGCGGAGAGACCGACTAGCATTACCGGAGGTAGAGGGTCACGCCCGCTCCTAATAGCTACATCAGCGACGAGACTTCCCAGAAGTAGAATAACCAGGACGTTATCTACAAACATGCTAAGGAAGCCGCTAGCTATGAGCATTGAGAGCATAAAGGCGCCATAGCTTCGAGCCCTCGAGGCAAGCTTAGCTACTATCCACTCAGGAATACGGGCCTCTATTAAATACCCGGTAAGCAACCACATGCCAAGAAGAATCATGATGACATTCCAGTCGACCGCCTTAAAAGCTGCAGCGGGCTCGTAACCGGCGAGTATCACCATTAACGATATAGCAGCGAGAACAATTACCGTTTCATCTACTAATCTCAGAACTATCGCTGCAATCGCTATCAGGAACAAAACCGTGGCTATTACAGCCTCCATAACTAATCAACCTCCCAGCCCCCCGGATAACTGCCCAAGAGGGGCATCAAGGGCTCCGATAGAGCATCTAAGCGCTAGCCCTCATAGGCAAGAGTAGCCCATAACCGCTGAGGCACTAGCCTATTAAGATCCGCTTATCCATTATAAAGGAAGGCGAAGTGGGGGCCGATGGCCACACCTAGCCAAGGTGAACCCGGGTCTGACCCGGCCCTAGCCGGGGGTGGAGACAAGGCCCGCAGGCTAGGCCCCCCAGATGCGGCAGTGCTAGCACTACTCTACGGCTGCCCGCTCAAAGTGGCAGTAATCCTCAGACCGTGCCGCCCCGACGACCCATGGAGATGCGATCCAGCACTTCCAGGAGGCCACATAAAGCCGGGAGAGGACACCATAAGAACTGCTCTCCGAGAAGCATGGGAGGAAGCCCATATACCGGCGTCTGCGATCAAAGTCTATGGAGAAGCCTTCACCGAGACTACACTAGCAGGCAGAATCAAAGTCTCAATAGTCATAGCCAGCGCAAGGATCCCATTAGAGCTTCGCCCAGGCCCCGAAGCAAAAGCTGCAATCTGGCTCCCCCTACACATAGTAGAAGAAAACACGAGACTAGTTCTTCACCCTGCAAGAGGTTACGTCCTAGGAATCCCGCTTCCCATAAGCTCTATTCCCTTATGGGGCTTCACGCTCAGAGTGCTACGCCGCATCTACCAGTGGGCTCTAAGGGGCTTACTGCCCATGCAAGCCGTAGATGCACTATGCCCCTTAACCGCTTCACACCCCCAAGGCCCATGAAGGATCAATGCGTGTGCGCGCCTCCCAACCGAAGATAAGACCTCAGGGTTATCATCGTGCACCTCTCCTATGCACCCCTCACGCAGCATGATAGCCTCAATATTACGAAGCTTAGAAGCTCTCTCACCAACGCCCCAGCGATCTAGCATAACGCCTGCAAGCCTCTCAATAGGGATACCAGCTTTTCTCAGTTGATCCAAGGTCTCACCGCGCCTAGCCTCGGGCCTGCCGGACACGATATAGACTCTGTAACCCTTGGCTAGAAGCTCTCTAAGCACGTTGACACCGATTTCCCTAGGCCTAACGCCGTGATACCAGTCAGACTCTAATAGCACACCATCAACGTCAAACACGGCGACTAGACAATCAATATCATAGTCATGCATCGCAGCGTACATCCTCCAAGCATAGCATTACCACTAATCTCTGCAATAAACTAAGGGAAACTAATAGCATCACTGGCTTACCGCTCTTACACTGGAAGAGAGGTTATGCCTCCTCCCATACAGCAGGATTAGCCCGGATACCTTGATACCGCTTAGTGCGAGGAGGAAAGGGTAGCTAGTAATGGCTAAGAAATGTGATGCCTGCGGCGTTAAACGAGCAGTAGTATACCAGCGCCATACTGGAAGAGCGCTCTGCCTAGACTGCTTCAGGAGAGATATGATTGAGCGTGTGAAGAACGAAATAGAGAAGTGGAACATGATAGAGCCAGGAGACAGAGTAATGCTAGCCCTTAGCGGCGGTAAGGACAGTTACTTCTTACTAGAAGCAGCGGTAGAGTTGATAGGATCCGACAAGGTCTTCGGATTAAGCATAATAGAGGGAATACCAGGCTACAACAGGGAGGACGATGTTAAAAAGCTAGTAGCTATCGCCAAAGATCTAGGAGTAGACGTAGTAGTAACGAGTATAAGGGAATATATTGGACATAGTCTATACGAAACGTACATCAGGGCGGTACGCCGTGGTGCTAGGCATGCCGCCTGCACATACTGCGGCATAAGCAGGAGAAGGATAATGAGCTACTACGCTAGAATATATGGGGCAAACAAGGTAGCAACCGGTCATAACCTCGACGACGAAGCACAAACAGCGGTAGTTAACTTCGTAAGAGGCGATGTCCTAGGCCTCGTGAAGATGCATCCACTTTTTAGGAGCGTCGATGATCCGGAGATAGCCGCTCCCAGGATCAAACTTCTAAGGAAGATTTACGAATGGGAAACCGCAAGCTACGCACTACTAAAAGGATATCCACTACAAGAGACGGAGTGCATGTTCATAAATATGAGGCCCACACTAAGAGCAGCAGTGAGAGAGGCGCTTTACAAAGTAGAGCAGGAGAGACCGGGCACACTGCTTCGCATGATGGAGGCGCTAGACCACGCCCTAGCGCCCCTAGTATCACAGCTTAAACCCGAAAAACTAGGAAGATGTAAACGATGCGGCGAGATAACTAGTCCTAAGAGGAGCCTATGCAAGCTATGCGAGATACTTGACGAAGCAGGGATAGAGCGGCCACTCTACGCCAAAGCTAGGCCGCTCCGACTCAAGACTTTATCAGTCCCAGCGCAACCGGTACTCGCAGAAGGAGAAGCCTGAAGGGGTGCATACAAAGCTCGGAAGAAGGGAGGTGGACTCGGGAATGAGTAGGACTAAGAGAATTACGCTACCTGAAGGTATAACACCCCCTAAGGCTATAGTTAAGAAGCCACGCCTCAGGAAACTTGGCCCTATCGATCCAGGATTAAGAGAGGGACGAGGCTTCAGCCTAGGAGAGCTGAAAGCCGCAGGCCTCGACGTCAAGAAAGCAATAAAACTAGGCGTATATGTCGACAAGAGGAGGAAAACCGTTCATGAATGGAACGTTAACGCTCTGAAAGAGTTCGTAGAGAAGCTCAGGGCAGCCGGAGTAAAAATATAAAAACATTATTCTAATAATACGGTAGCTTTTATAGCATGATCTACTCTAGTAATAGTCAAAAATAAAAGACCGAGAAGCACTGCTAGGATATATTATCTCTCACCATTTAGCCCGGCCCAACAAGGACGACGCGTCGACCCTGGCGCGCCCTATCTCAAGCTTATCAATATTATCGAGCCTAGTAGCTACATTAATAGTTATGCTTTTAAAGTTGATCCTGGTTACTATGGCTACCTCAACCATCCCTCTCCAATGAGCCGCGGCCAGTAACCCTTCAAGGTTTCCTGCGTACAGCACTTTTGCCTTTACTCCCTGCGGCCTAACTCTTCTGGACGCCACTATTACTAAGCCGTCTTCGCTGCTCTCGGCATAAAGAGCACCAGGCACAAGCGATTTAACAGTATCTACTGGCACGGGTTCGCCTTTGAAAACGGGTAGCCCTATTACAGTAGTAGAGTCCGGCTTCACAGGTTTCTCTTTAGCGCCAAGAAGGCGCTGAGCTAATAGCCTTTCACGATGCAGCCTCCTCTCCTCGCCGCTCTTCCCTCCCTCACTAGCCAACCTAGGCAGGGACACTACTTCGATGCCCGAGTAGTCTTCCAGGTACCTAGCCTTCCACCCTGGTAAACCAACAGCGGCAATTACCTTCGCGCTAGTAGCTAAAGATACGGCCACCTTGCTTTCAAGCCCCTCCCAGGCTTCAACCCACCCGTCAGTATCTACGACAAGCCCTCCTCCTGCTAGCCTAGATAGTGATGAAGCGCAACGAAGATAGCTAGAAAGAGCTACACTAGGGGAGAACGCGCCAACGAAACACGGCTTAATCGAGGAGTAGCTATTAGAGGATCCCGGCACCGCAGGAGGCGAGGCACGAGCTAAAGAGGAGAATCCAGGGGCAAATACCTCGTTCTGCCCAACATCAACAGTAAGTAGCCAACCCCCATTCATGCGATTTATAATCCAAGAGGCTAGCGTGCTCTTACCCGTATCACTAGGCCCTACAAGAGCAACACGACCCCTCACTGCTAGATCCTTAGCAATAGAGTCCAGGAGCTCGTACTCCTCTGGCTTCATGGGGTCGATTGCCTGTCCATTTACTATAGCTGTTCCATCGACGCGGACAAGCAGCGTGCGGCCCGCCGGCACCACTAGCTTGTCCTGTACACGCGCACCTAGCGCCTCAACACTTCCCTCGACAGGCTCTACAAAACCAGGGCCACGAACCTTGTAGAAGCCACTTTCAACCCTACCCGTCAAGCTTTTAGCCCCCAACCACTAGAACCCCAACCAGCGGGGCGCAAATACGCCCCCACTCCCCTGGGAGGGAGTGGGGTCTGAGGCGCCGCGGTAGTATAGCCTGGACTAGTATGCGGGCCTGTCAAGCCCGTGACCCGGGTTCAAATCCCGGCCGCGGCGCCACTCCACTTAAACTCAGGTATCTCCCTGTGCGTCTCTACTTTACATGAAGTCTATGGGGGCAATATTTATTGTATTACACAGTTTTAGTTGCTAGGCTAGAAGAGCTACGATTGAACGATATCTAAATTATGTTTAAATTTATTGTAGTCTCTAAATTCGACCTGATGAAATGGTATCTGGCTATGATTATTAATTGGAGTGCTTAAATCGGGTCGAGTGCGTTAAGGTTTAATAGTTCGGGGTCATGGAAAGCGTCAACGGTGCATGTATATGGCGAGGGCGCCCTTCGTTACAGACATAATTGAATTCGTTGGTGACGGTAAAGTGGTGATTAATGGTATAGGCAAGCCGAAGACCCTCGAGCTGCCAAGCGAAGTCGTAGAATGGCTTCAGGGTAGTAGGGTCGCGAGGAGGATACTTGAGGAAGTTATAACGCATTACAAGTTCAGGTCTAGGCTTGCTCATCCAGGAGCTATCAGGAGCCTTCTCCTACTGCTATATGCACGTGGGCATAACATCGCGCCTTACAAGGTTGCCAAGAAATACGGTGTAGCGGCGGAGCAGCTCTACAGGCTTGAAAGGGGGCTTAAGAAGGATGGGCTATACGAGAAAGTCATTAATCTTCTCCTCTTAGAACAGGAGGAGGCCGGGCTGGGGGTCTCGAAGGGCGAGGAAGCATCGAAGCCCTAGTTAATAGTGTTTGTGTGTTCTTCGTCTCTTCTCATATTGGATGAAGAAGCGATGAGGGTTGCCCGCGAGTTCGCGGCGCTCGCAGCTGCTAACTTGCTATTCTGGACAGGATTCTCAGTGTACTATGTTGCCTCGCGCCGGGTAATAGAGGCAGAGCTCGGAGAAGCGTATTCATTTGCGGTGCTGGTAACAGGGGTGGAGGAAGCGCCGCTTCTAGCTAGCATAGTTCTAGGTGCTGCTGCGGACTATCTAGGTAGGAGGAGGGTTCTAGTCTTCGGCTTCATCGAGGCGGTGAGCGTCGCTGTGCTTGCATTTCTACCCGTTGATGTCTGGCTAGTACCGGTGGCGTTAGCCGCCCTCGCCTTTAGCCTAGCCTACAGCTCGCTGATGGGCATGGTGCTAGAGTACAGTAGTGGGAGCGGTTTTCGCTACAGCATGATTGCAGCATTTGGAAGCGCCGGCTGGGCCCTCGGAGGCCTCGTAGGTGGTGCAGCGCTGGAGGCGCTATGGCGTTACTCCTTCCTAGTCAGCGGACTTCTACTAGCAGCCGGATACTTAGTGGCGATGGTTTGGGGGCCTAGTAGCGTGTCTGGCGGTTTCAGGGCTAGTGATTTGGTAGCCGCGCTGCGCCACGTAGCTGTTCCTGTGATAGCGATTATAGCTGGGGGTGCAGGCCTCTCAATATTCTATGGTGCTGCTAGTGTAAGGTTAAGTAGTATAGTTGAAAGCGACCTACTCTATGGGGCTCTACTAACGACGCTACCAGCAACCCTTGGAGCGTTAGTCAGGCCTGTCGCGGGAAGAGTTAGCGATGCAGTGGGCCATGAGAGACTGTTCTCAGTCACTAACGCGGCGTACGCTATGGAAGCATTCATATTCGCTTATACCACGTCCTCAATAGTACTAGCGCTGGCCTGGGCGGCGCCAATCTATCCCTTTAGAGACGTGGCGCTCTCTCTAATGGTATCAACTAGGATGCCTGCAAGACTGCAAGCTACTGCTGCAGGCGTGATAAACTTCTCGGGTAGCGTCAGTGGCTTGATAGCAGCGTTCTCCTCGCCACTCTACAATAGCAGCAGCATTGCAGCACCTATGATGGCTGCAAGCCTCCTACTCCTCGCATCTAATGTAGTACTGCTAGTGCTTGCACTTCACGCCTCGACCCCGAGAGCGCGGTCGCCAGCGTCTCCAAGGCCGGGCACTATAAAGAATCTATCATCGAGTTCAGGGTCTACTGCTAGGGTATAGATCTTGACATCGGGATGCATCCTTCGGAGCCTCTCGATGCCAGGCATCGCCGCTATAACACTTGCGACGGTAACCTTCTGCGCCCCCCTTTCCTTTAGAATGGAGACGGCTGCTTCAACAGTGCCTCCAGTAGCTAGCATCGGGTCGACAACGAAGGCGGGCCCGTCGACCCTGCTAGGCAGCCTCACATAGTAAACCTCCGTCCTAACGGGTCCCCCCTTCTCCTCAACTCGCTTAGCAGCTACAAGCCCTACCCTAGCCCAAGGAGCGACCTCGGTAAACCCCTCCAAGAGCGGTAAACTTGCCCCAAGAACTCCAACTACATAAACGGGAGCTTCAGGCTCCAACTCTACCGCTACAGCGTCAAGGGGCGTGATTACCTTCGTCTCTTTCCATGAGGCCTCGCTCAGAGAGTAAACTGCTAGTATGGAGCCAGCAATACGCAGGTACCTGCGGAACTCCACGAACCCAGTCTCTTTATCCCTAAGGACGCGTAGAACATGACGAGCCAGGGGGTTATCAGAGCCTATAACGTATACACCGTTGCCCTCCATGCATCGCCCACAGCCATTCAGAAAAGCCCTCGATCGCCTTAAACTATACACCCCCGATACTATTACCTCACCCTATCACGATCACAGAGGGCGAGACTAGAATGGACTCAAGCAGCGACTCGGAACTGTTAAAAACAGTATTGACAGCCATAAAGAAGTATCCCCTCTGCGATAGATGCCTAGGCCGTATGACGGCCCGCCTAGGCTACGGCTGGAGCAACTCTCAGAGAGGCGATGCAATCAAAAGATTCATAATTATGCATCTCCACTGGAAAATCCGGGAAGGTGACGACAAATCCAAGGAGATTTTTGTAGAGATAGCGCCTAACATAGGGTCACAAGCAGCAGGACTCTACAGGAAGATTACAGGAGAGGATTTAAAAGCGAGAGACTGCTACATCTGTGGCAACATCCTCGACGGATTCCTAGATAATGTTATAGAGGATGCAGAGGCGCTGCTAAAGGCCTTCGACATTAGGAAGTTCGTAGTAGGAGTTAGACTGTCAAATGACGTTGCTGAGAGGGAAGAGGAGGTAAAGAGGGTCGCCGGCTTCCCTTACGGCGAGAGCATCAAGAGCGAGATCAGAAGAGAGCTGGGCAAAACGCTACAGGCCCGTGGCGCCGCTCAAGTCGATTTCGACGATCCAGAGGCTATGATCATAGTAGAGTTTCCAAGCGGGGAGGTAGATATACAGGTTAACAGCCTGCTAGTCAAGGGAAGATACAGGAAGCTGGCTAGGAACATAAGTCAAGCGTATTGGCCCGGTCCAGAAGGACCTAGGTACTTCAGCATAGAAGAGGCGCTAACGCCGATACTCTCGGTAACGGGCGGCGAAAGAGTAGTTATCCACGCTGCGGGAAGAGAGGATGTAGATGCGAGGATGCTAGGCCGAGGCAGACCCCTCATCGTAGAAGTTAAGGTACCACGTAAACGACGGGTGCCATTGGAGAAGCTAGAGGCGGAAGCTAATCGAGGCGGGCGAGGCCTAGTAGAATTCAAATTCGAAGGCTATGCACGTAGGAGAGAGGTAAGCGAGTACAAGTCCGAAGACGCCCGCCTAACTAAAGTCTATAGGGCTTTAATCCATGTAGATGGAGGAGTCAGCGAGGAAGAGTTGAGAAGAGTAGAGGAAGAGCTGAGAGGTAGAGTAATCCTACAGCGGACACCAAAGCGGGTGCTCCATAGGAGGCCTGATATACTCAGAAGGAGGAGAGTGTTCGAGATCTCATGTAAATCCTTGCAGGCGGGACTAGCCGAGTGCATGGTGAGGGCTGAGGGAGGGCTCTACATTAAAGAGCTTGTGAGCGGCGATGACGGCCGCACAACGCCTAGCATATCCGAAATAATAGGCAGAAATGCTGTATGCTTAGAACTAGACGTTCTAATGGTCGAGGAGCCCTGGGAGAGCAGCGGCGAAGCTTAATACCACCAGCAATTCCAGGGGCTACCGGGGGTGCTCCAGGTAATGGTAAGGGCTCCCAGAGGCTACAGGCACCGCACAAGGAAGCTGCTAAGGAAGCATGTAAGAGCTAAGGGTGCAGTACCCAAGGCCAGCATCATACTAAGGGCCTACAAGCCCGGCGACAAGGTTGCAATCATAATAGATCCCTCATTCCCAGACTGGGGCATGCCCCACAGGAGGTTCCACGGGCTTACAGGTACAGTCACCGGCAAGAGGGGAGAGGCGTACGAGGTAGAAGTATACCTGGGCAGGAAGAAGAAGATACTCTACGTGCCCCCAGTACATCTAAGACCCATAGAAAAAGCTGTGACGCAGCAGTCAAGCCAGAAGAAGTAGCGCCCTCGACGAGGATGCAGGTAACGAATGAAGATTCCGACGGGTAGAAGGCATCTATCTAAACCTAGAGTGGTCTGGCGAGGTATAAACATCAAATACCTTGGGAGGATAGGTCTTTAACACGATCCCCAGGCTGACTATCATTGTGTAGCTCGGGAGTTAAATGAGAGGGGGTGGCGGTTTATGGAGCGGAGAATAATTTCGCGTAGGCCTATAAGCTATCACGAAGCCAGAGCCGAGATGGAGGCCCGTGTAGCTGAGGGCGAGCTCAGCGAGTTACAAGCTAGGACCTGGGACTATCTAAAACGGTTCGGGATTATGGATGCAGAGAAGGCCAAGGCCTTCTACGAGGAGGTATATAGGGTCCTTTTAGAGGGAATTGAGTCCTCTGAAGAGTTGCGGGAGCTTGCAGCAGTACTAGCTGCTAACATAGTTAGTATATGTCCGAAGAGTAGGGGCGAGGTCAGGAGCTTCTCAGGCTATGACTATTCTAAAGTGTTAAGCGACATCGATAAGTTCGAGAAACTATATGAAGTAGTCGAGAAGTATTGTAAGGCTTAGTAGCTAATTGTTTTATTCTTTATCGTAGAAGCGGTAAGGTAGGAGTCGACAGTATACCCCCAGGTTAATAGGGAGGTTTTCTCTATCTCTGTAGTGGTTGGATCTATTTAGGCGGACGTGGAGGAGGTACGCTTTGGCCAGGCCCCGGGGCGGCGAGAGGAGGCCGGGGAGGGGTAAGGCCCCTCATATCGCGGCCGTGGAAGTTGAAGCAGTAGTGCTAGATTATATACCTGGCGGGCTTGCCAGCGATCCTCATAGGGAGCACAGGAGTAGGCCTGTAGTTCAGGCTCTAGGTCTTAGGCACTTCCACCTAGTCGACGGAATACCAGTTACCGATGTAGATCTCCTCGATAAGGTTACTCTGGCTAGGGAGGTCTCATACGAGGTCCCAATATATGTTAGGCTCCCCACCGGGGGAGTCAGGAAGGCTAGGAGCGTCAGTGTTAGGCTGGCGTGCATTCCTGGCTCAAGCAGTGAAGGAGAAAAAGGGATTTACTGTTACCCTGTAGAGCCTCTCGATCCAGCGGTAGAGGAGAGCCTCAGAGAGGTTCTTAGACAGGAAAAGGGTAACTATGTGCTAGTTAACTCGCCAGAGGAGCTTTCAAGAGTGGCCGAGGCTCAGGGGAAGCCAGGCAAGATAATTAGCACTCCGAAGGACCCGATAAGCTACCGTGATCTAACTAATATAGCTAGGGACACGTTGAGAGACGCCGTTGTACAGGTAGTTAAGGAGCGGGAAGATCTCTTCGTAGAGTTCTTTAACGTGGCTGCCTCTATAAACATAAGGCTCCACGCCATAGAGCTGCTTAGAGGCGTCGGCAAGAAGACGCTGAGAACGCTTCTCAGGAAGAGGGAGGAGAAGCCCTTCACTAGTTACGAGGAGGTTAAGAAGATCCTTAAGATAGATCCTGCAGAGGCGATTGCAGAGAGGCTGCTAAGAGAGATCGAATGCGGCTATAGCTGCGGCCGCGATGGCAGAATGCCTGAGGATTGTGATGATGTAAAGTACTTCCTCTTCATAGAGCCATGTGACCCCTACAAGCCGTACCTTGGGTATCTGAAGCTGATGTGGGAGGCGAGGGCCAGGCGTGCCAAGGCTAAGGGAGCTGGTGTTAAGGCTGGCGAGAGAGGCGGGGGTAAGGCCTAGCCGTAGGCTAGGCCAGCATTTTCTGGTAGACGAGAGGGGGCCTCGCGTATTCCTCTCAGCCTTCCCCCCAGGCGCTAGAAGCGCGCTTGAAATCGGCCCCGGCCTGGGTAGTATAACCCTTCCGGCTTCTCGTGTATTACCCTCGATAGTGGCTGTAGAGGCGGACCCTAGAATAGTGAAGACGCTTAGAGGAGTGCTTCCCGGCAATGTAGCCCTGGTAATGGGCGACGGGGTAAGGGCATTAGAGAAATGGCCCGTCGAACTTGTATATAGTAATACGCCGTTCAACCTTACAGGTGAGATAATAGAGGCGGCTGCCAGGAATAATAGGCTTGCGACCGCGGTTCTGGGGGTTCAAAGGGAGGTCGCTGCCAGGATCACTGCTGAGCCGGGTAGCAGTGATTATGGGCGGCTTAGTGTTCTAGCCCAGCTCCTATTCACTGTGGAGGTAGTGGGTGCTATACCTCCATGGTGGTACTATCCAAGGCCTGAGGTGTGGACTTCCGTAGTCAGGCTAGTGCGGAGGAGGAGGTGGAGTAGCCGGGTAGAGGAAGCTTTACGCCTTGCGCGATGCGCTTTCACCCGGAGGAATAAACTTGCAGTGCGCGTCCTGGAGGAGTGCCTGGGCAGGAGGCTTAGGCTGCCGTGCCTGGCGCCAAGTGCAAGAGTTAGGGGGGTGGAGCCCGAGTGCTTCCTAAAGGCTGTGGAGACCTAGAGGAGCACTACGTTGAGGCCGGAGACCTCTATATAAGGGTCTATGCAGGCGGCTGCGTCTACCCACCTGGAGACGACACGGAGCTGCTAATAGAGGCGTTGGCGGCCCTTAGAGACTCTGGGCGTAGCTACGATTCAATCGTCGAGATAGGAGTAGGCAGCGGGGCGATAAGCGCCGCGGCGGCCGAGATATTCAAGCCCTCGAGGCAGGCATGCTGCGACCTCTTCTACTGCCCGGTAGCTGCTACTCGAGCCGCCATAGGTGAGGGAAGATGCCTCTATGCTATATGCGACTCGTGTAGGTGCCTAAAGCCGGGATGGGATCTAGCGGTTCTGAATCCCCCCTACCTACCCGAGGAGCCGTCAGAGGAGGCTAAGCCCTATAGTTGCGGTGAAGACGCTATACAGGGCTGGTGGAGCGGTTCAGGCGGCGTTATGGAGGCCATGGTTAGACAGGCGTTCAGACTCGCCCGCGAAGTCGTCATAGTGTATTCTAGCCTCAGCCCTGTTGACCCCCTAGTTATGGCTAAGGAGGCGGGCCGCCCATACATGGTGATGGCCGAGGCCAGCTTCTTCATGGAGACGTTGAGGGTGGCTTGGATTGGACCGCCTGAGGCTAGTCCTAGTAGGGGTCGAGGGTAGCATAAACCTGGGTATGATAGCTAGGCTGGCAGACAACTTCGACGTAGACGAGTTATACCTAGTGGCCCCGAAGGCTAGCATAGCTGAGGCAGAGAGGTATGCAGCTAGAGCAGCTAGGAGGCTCTACGAGTCGGTGATCGTAGGCGATATAGCAGAGGCCCTACAAGACGTGTCTCTAAGTATATGCACCAGCGCGCATTCAAGCGAGAGAGACGCCCTGAGGATACCTGTAGCGCCCTGGGAGGCCGCCGAAGCCGCTGCGAGGACTCCAGGTACCGTAGCGCTGGTAATGGGGAGGGAGAGCGTGGGTCTCACCAGGAGGGAGATCGCCCATTGCACCCTGCTAAGCACGATACCAGCGAGCCCCGCATATCCTGTACTCAACCTGGCAAACGCCACCGCGATATACCTATACGAGTTGTACAAGGCGCGTCACGGCCCCGCTAGAGGAGAGCCTATAGACCCCGAGAAGCTGTTATTGGTAGAGGCTTACACCAGGGCCCTCGCCCCCAGACTAGCCCACAGGGAGAAGGTAGAGGAGCTAATCCTAACGTTAAGGAGGATAGCGGGGAAACCCTGCATAGCCCCTAGAGAGGCAGAGAACCTTCTATACCTCCTGAGTAGGGCATGCAGAGCGCTGGGCTGCAGCGATGAAGTTAGTCGCTACCTGCAACCCGGGCACCGAGGACATAGTAGCGGAGGAGATAGAGTGGGAAGTAGACGGGGCGAGCATAGTAGAGGCTAAGGATGGTAGAGGCAGGGTAGTATTCGAGGCTAAGAGCACGAGGGACTGGCTAGTCCTAGCCCAGATCCAGCAGCTGAGGAGCATACACAGCGCATTTATAGTGGTAGGAGAAGGAAGCGTTAGGCTATCAAGAGCGGGCCTAGACGATGCATGGCGTATAGCCTACGGAGCGAGGCTCCACCGCTACATACCAGTCAACGGCGCCTTCGCCGTGGAGGGAGTCAGAGTAGGAGAGGGGCATGAATACACTAGCGTGGAGCTAGCGGCAAAGGTTGGCGACGCCGTCCAGAGGAGAGCCCTAGAGGAGGAAGGAGTAGTCCCCATGGTCCGCTTATCAAGCCCTACTGTAGTCATACAGGCGTACCTAGACCATGATCAATTGATGGTGGGCCCGCTGGTCACGGGGGAGCGGAGCAGGCACCGCCGCCGCTACAGGGTCTACGACCACCCGGCAGCGTTAAAGGCTACACTAGCCTACGCCATGCTACGCCTCGCAGGCGCCAGAGACGGCGAGGTAATACTAGACCCCATGTGCGGCGGCGGAACCGTAGCGATCGAGGCAGCCCTCCTCTTCCCCACAGCTAGGCTCATCTGCGTAGAGCTAAACAGGAGGCACGCCGAAGGGGCACTACTAAACTCTTGGAGCGCCAGGGTCGCCAGAAGGGTAGAGGTAATACACGGTGACGCCACCAAGCTCTCAAGCATCCTAGAGGAAGAGAGCGTAGACAGGATAATCAGCAATCCCCCCTACGGCATAAGACTAGGAGACCCCATAGACGTGAGAATACTATACCGCAGGTTCATGCCGGAATCAGCCAAGATAATGAAGCCCGGCGCCACTGCAGCGATAATCACCGCGGAGCCAGGCTACCTAAGGCAAGCCGCCGAGAAAGCCGGCCTCAAGGAGGAGCACACTCGAAGAGTGCGTCACGGAGACCTCTGGGTCGACATAATAGTTTTCAGGAAACCTGAACACTGAAAAACCCCAGCGCGACGAGAGAAGGGAAACAGGGGCGCCGCCGTAGCTCAGCTGGCAGACCCCTGCGCGGGGCCGAAAGCGCCGGCCTTGTAAGCCGGTGGTCGCGGGTTCGAATCCCGCCGGCGGCTCCATACATTTCTTGTTGTCTTACACATCGTATAGAATGTAATTGCTTAAAGTGTCAATAACCGGCTAGCTCTATGCAGTCGTTGAGTAGCAAGGTTCATTTTAGCAGTCTTCTTCATACGCCTTCAAGAATTCCTCTCTATCTATCCCCGCTAGTTCAAGTACTCCGAGAAGAGTGCCAGGCTTTAGCTCTGGGTGAAGTGGCACGACAGTTACAATCTTCCTATCACCGGTGTACTTGACTAGGACTACGTGACTCCCACGTTGTCTTCTCAAGGTAAATCCGAATTTTCTGACGAGTAGCTCTACAACTTCACGCCCTGACAGTCTTGGGAGCCTCTGCTTCAACCTCTAGCACACCAACAATGCCCCTGTCGAGTTGCTCTAGCTTCTCCAGCGCCTCAGGAGCTTCCTCCAGGTACAGCTCTAGTGCCTCTCGGAGATTCATGACGGCCTCATCAACAGTCTTGCCTTGGCTGATAACCCCTGTAACAACCTCTCTAGCAACATACATGTCCTCATCGCGCCAAACAATGACTCTTACGCGCATCCTAGGGCATCGCCCCTAAAACTATAATCCGCTCCCAGGATAAAAATCCTTGGCAACCTGCAGATGTTTCAGCTTACATTAATGAATATCATTTTGAACACTACATTCTCTATAATCGTTTCAGATTCTCATAACACACTAAAGCTGTAGTATTTATACTTTCTGGCCTTGTAAGCCGGTGGTCGCGGGTTCGAATCCCGCCGGCGGCTCCATCTACGAAGTGGTCAGTGAGTTCTATGTTGAAGCGACTGATGATTGCGGTCAATCTAGTTTCGGGGTCTGTGTGCGTGGTCAAAGTCTCTATGGATCGCGATCATCATTGTGATAAATGTTACCGTTATCGTTGATTCACCCTAACGTCCCTAGATTTTCATTTTCAATATATGTGTTTAAATTAAAACGGGAGAAAAAGCATACTACTTTAAAGATTTTTAATAGTCGCTTAGTATTTGTTTTGTATAGTCAATAGAGAATAATAAAAAGCGTAGTGTAGTGTGGCATTTGATCGCTGTTTCGTGGGGGCCTCTTGGGGGACGGGCTCTCCCCACTTTTGTTGTGAGGTGAGCCTTGTCGGGCGATGGCGTATAAGTCATCGGCCCCCATAGAGTTTTGGTCTAGAGGGGCTTGCATGGTAATGTAATTTCTTCTTACGGTGTTTCTCTATGTCTGTGTTCTCCCTTTAGGTGGCTTATTGTTAGCAGTTTAGGGGGTGCCTCCCCCTTTCTCCCCTCTTATATTTCCGTGTTTTCCCTCATTGTCTTATTTTGGGGGTTGTGCGGTTTGAGTGTTGGTATTGAGAGTGAGGTTCAGGAGTATGATGCTATGTTTAGGTATGATGCTAAGTTGTTTAGAGAGATGGTTGATGGTGTGAGTAAGATTCTGGATGAGGCTCTATTCGTGATTACTGGTGATGGTGTTAGGGTTGTGGGTATGGATCCGGCTAAGATAGCGTTGATTGAGCTCACGCTTCCCTCCGAGGCTTTCATAGACTTTGATTATCGTGGCGGGGAGAGGGTCGAGATGGGTGTTAATCTTGAGGCTTTGAAGAATGCTGTTAAAAGGGGTAAGAAGGGGGAGCAGCTTGAAGTTAGGGTTACGACGGAGAGGGTCTACTTAAAGATAGAGAGTTCGGTGGTGAAACGGTATCTACTGCCTAACCTTGAAGTGATGGTTGATGTTCCGGAGGAGATTAAGCTTGACTTCGACGTGCAGGCTAGCGTGATAAGCGATGTTGTTAAGAAGGCCTTGAAGGATATAGAGCTGGTTGGCGACGTGGCCGAGTTCGAGGCCGACGAGGACAGCCTCACTATCAGGAGTTTCGGCGAGGGCAGGAGCCGTGCCGAGGCGAGGCTGACGAGGGATAGCCCGGCCCTCTTATTCCTAGAGGTTTCTAGCCCTGCTTCCAGCAGGTACGACGTAAACTATCTCAAGAAAGTGCTTAACCTAGCTAAGATAGCGGAAAGCGTTGATATAAGGTTCAGCAGTGACAAGCCACTTGAACTCGTCTTCAAGGCGCCGGATGGCAGCAGGGTCAGGTATCTGCTCGCTCCTTCATCAGTCTAGCCTTTTCGGCAGCCTCCCTGAGCCTGGCTACGCTGAAGTCCTTGCCGAGCACTGCTAGGAGGGGTGCTGCTCTGGGGCCGTAGGGCCTGCCTACGAATGCCAGGTAGAAGTCCCTATAGAATTCTCTTCGTTCTCTACCGCTCATGCCTGCTCCGAACTTGACCAGTGCGTCCCTCACGGTCTCCTCGTCCCACTCCTCTAGGGGCTCAAGGGCCTTGGCTGCAGCCTCGAGCCTCTCAGGGTCTCGTATCTCCTTGGCTGCCTCCTCGGGCACCTCCTGGGGTATCGTGAATTTAAGTCTCTCGGGTGCGTAGCGTTCTACCCAGTTGAGCGCCTTCCACACCAGCTCGGTTGCCCATCTTATACTGTACTCGTCATCCTTTAGGTGGCCTGCCCTTTTGAGCCTCCTAAGAGCCTCCTCTGGGAGCTTCTCGCGGGGTACAACCTGTACTATGATAGCTACGTGGCCGTATGGCGGCTGGCTAGGAGGCTCCCTAGGCGGTGCAGCTGGGTGGCTTAACTCGTACGTCCTTCTTAGGATCTCGCCTTCCTCTCCCTCAGCCTCCTCCAGGCCGAAGTAGATGCGCTCAGCCCTGTAGTACTGACTGTAGTATGACGGGATTTCCGTCATATCGACGACGACCTTCTTCATCGGCGGGTGGAGGAAGTAGAGGAAGCGGAGCACCTGCGGGTGGGCGACGTCGAGCCATTCCCTGGGGGTCACACCCACGAAGCCACTGCTCGTCATATCAGCTTCCCTACCTCCTATCCTCACCGCTACCCACTCGTAGGGCAGGCCCTCGGGAGGCTCGAAGCCGAAGACATTCACGGCCAGGTCGTTGCATGAGTCCCTGCTGCCTCCAGGCGTCGCATGATCCTTACCGTATGGCTCGAAGTCGACGCCGAGACTCCACCATACTCCTACCCATTCGAGCCTCCAATTCAGCTTTGAATCCTCTATCCTCGTTACCCCCTCGTGGCCGCAGTGGCTGCACCTATACCTAACCCTCTCCCCGCCGTCTAGAAGTTCTAGGGCCTCGGTGGAGTCTATCCTACCGCACCTCTCGCATATCGGCTCAACGGGTATCCACTCGGGCGGATAGGGCTTCCTACCCCTATACTTGTTAATGACCCGCCTAACCTCCTCTTTACGGGGAATCACAAGGCGGAGGGTAAACTCCTTCAGCTTCCCCCTATAGAGGTCAGTCGTGGTCACAAACTCTATCCTGCCGTCGGTGAACTCCTTCAGGTAGGGGCCGAAATCGCTCCAGTAGTGCTCAACCCAGTTATCATGGCACCCCTCAGGGTCCGGAACCCTGATCAACGGCCACCCAGTATACTGCTTAGCCTCCTCGGGATCCCTGAACGCCTGCAGCTGCTCCTTCTTACCCTTCCAGGGGTCCTGAGTGTAGATAGTCAAAAGCTGGCGTACCCTGAACCCCCTCTTCTCAAGCTCCCTCCTAACAGCCTCAGGAATGAGAACCTCGCCGCGAAGCCTACCAATATGCTGCAACCCGCTAACACTCAAACCGCCATTGAACACGAGTACATCCTTATCCCTACTCTTGAGCTTCTCCTCAAGCTCGCCTACAAGCTTGTCTAGCCAGTGAACAGCCAAGGCCTAGCCATCACCCCTATCAGCCTAACCCCCAATAACGTGAACCCGGCAGGTAAGTCTTCAACCCTGCGCTCACCCCTCCTCGAAGCGAGAACGGCCATTGTAGGGGTGACGTGGAGCAGTGGATGGGAATACAAGATCGTCCTTCACGACGAAGATAACAGCTGTACTCGAGATGAGTAGGCCCCTAAACAGTGCTATGACGGCGTTCGCCGTGATAGTCAGTTTAGCGATAGCCACTGGAGGCTCGCTCGAGCCCCTATCACCCCACGAGATACTAGCTGTCTACCTTGCCGGGTTCATGGCCACAGCCACGGTTATGATAGTAAATGATGTCGTAGACGCTGAGATAGACGCTGTAAACGCTCCCCAGAGACCGATACCATCGGGGCGGATAAGCCGGGAGGACGCGCTTAGAGCAGCAGCAGCGATATCACTCCTAGGAGCCGCGGCTGCCCTAATAGAAGGGCCCCTAACAGCTGCAGCATACGCCTTCGTAACAGCTGCCGGGATTCTCTACAACGTATGGGGCAAGAAGACGGGGCTTCCGGGTAACTTGATGGTAGCTGGCCTCACAGCCTCGCCGTTCATCTACGCAGGCTTACTCACAGGCAGGATAACTCCTCTCCTTGCCACACTAACAGCACTGGTATTCCTCAGCGTGTTAGCCCGAGAGATTGTAAAGGGTATAGCGGACGTCGAGGGTGACAGGAGAGCTGGCGTGAAAACACTAGCGGTAACGCTAGGCCCCCTCAAAGCAGCGAGAATAGCAGCTATACTATACTTAGCAGCGATGGCGGCTAGTCCCACGCCGCTTCTCCTACCAGACGGGATAAACAAGACCATCTACATTATAGTAGTAGCTGTCTTAGACGTGTTAATGCTTAGAGAGGCCATTTTATTATGGAGAGGAGTAACCCGAGAGGAGGCACTGCGCCATAAAAACAGGGTACTACTCTACATGCTAGCAGCTCTGCTGGGCATACTAGCAGCGTCAATACTATGACTCCCAGCATTGATAGGGGAAGAGAGGAGGAGGCTCTGCTCTTATCCAACTGTGATGCGAGTCTAAGTCTCTGGCGTGGACTCGTAAAGAGTAAACAGGTTAGAGAAGACCGTTAAAGCTATGATAGTGGAGGTGGAAGCGGGTGGGCGGGCGCCTCTACACGAGGACAGGCGACGCCGGCACCACGCTGTGCTTCGCACTAGGAGAAGGCGGGAAACCCGCTAGAGTGAGTAAGAGTCACCCCATAATAGAATTCCTAGGGGCTCTAGACGAGGCTAATAGCCACATAGGACTGGCAAGGGTGTACTCGTTAGAGGAGGGTTTACACGATGTAGCAGAGGATCTAGCGTGGATGCAGAGGCTACTATTCAACATAGGATTCAGTCTAGCAGGGCAACCAAAAATCGGGGAAGACGATGTAAAAAAGCTTGAGGAGATAACCGACAAATACTATGCCGAGCCGCTACGCCGTTTCATACTGCCGGGAGGCACTAAGGCATCAGCGCAGCTGCACATAGCTAGAACGGTAGTTAGAAGGGCTGAGAGGAGGCTAGTGGCTGCTATGGAGAACGGCGTAAAAGTAGAGCCCGTGCTATTGAAGGCTGTAAATAGAGCTAGTGATGCCCTATTCGCTATGGCCGTGCACGCTGCTAGGAAAGCTGGGGCGCTCGAGGAGCTATAAAAGCAGGGCATCTAGGCCCCTACACATTCCAGGTAACCGGATTACTGCATCTCCACGGTCTCGGCGAACTCCTCAGGCCACGGATTAGTCCTATCGAGAGATGCGGTAATCACGCTTTCGTGTAATAGACAGGCGCGTGGCTGGCTCGGAGAGGCAGGAGGCTCCGGATCTATGTATACAGTGAGCCCGGAGGCTTCAAGCTCTCTAGCAGCCCATCCAGGAGCACCAAGCACTATAGCCTGTGTAGCTCTGAGCTGCCTGGCGATCTTCACGGCTTCCCTCCAGTCACCAGCCGTAGAGAGTGGGAGTATAGGCACGGGCAAGTCGCGCCATAAGACCGCAGCTGATTTAGGGGTTCTAGCAAGCACTGTAGGCTCGTAGAAGCGCCTCCTCAAGGGTATGCCTCCTCTAACTAGCATGGCGCCTTTACTCAGCGCGTCGTCGACAAGCCTAGAAGCTAGGTGGACCCTTCCCTCCTCGATAAGGGGGCCCACGTCACTCTCGGGATCCAAGGGGTCGCCTAAGCGGGCTGTAGACATGAACTCAGCTATACTAGCCGCCATTGCATCATGCCTTCCTATCGTGACGATCCATGCCAGACTACCGCATGCCTGGCCAGAATGAAGTAGACGGAGCCAAGCAAAAGCCTCCTCCCATTTACGGCCAGCCTCTCCAGGATCTACGAGAGCGAGGGAGCGGCCAAGGCAGAAACCGTTATTGCAGCTATCACAGCGCCCCGGATCGCCGTATACTATCTTCTCCGCTTCGATGCGCTCTGCAGCACCGCCGATAATGGCACCACTCCCAGTAAGAACGGCAATCGACTTGATGCCAATGCTAGAGGCTAGCCCAGCCAATGCTAGAGCTGCTATCGGCGCCCTGCTCGGCGGCTTCAACACGACAGGCCTGCCCCTAAGCAGGGCGAGCGCTAATGCATGAACAGCGGTGTAAAGAGGGGATGAAGCGCTGAGAAGCGCTACAAGAGGCCCACCGCCAGCTCCCAACCCTTGTATCTCAGCTAGCGCTGCAGCAGCTGTAGCCAGAGAAGAAGCGCGGGAAACCTCGTCCCTCGCTTCTCTGAAGACCTTACCAGTATCAAGTGCTACAAGGCGGGCGAACTCGTCTATGTAGCTATCAAGCTGGTCGCCAACCTCGGCCAAAAGCTCGGCCTCCCACCCGCTAGGACCGCCAGTGCTCTTCAGGAAGGAAACCGCCTCAACAAGATCTATAGGCCCGCTACTAGCAACCGAAACCAAAGGCTCCCCCCTCAACGGACACCTGTCCCTAAAGAAGCTCCTACCACGAGTCCAAGACCCGTTAATTAACAGTCCAGCCTCAGGCCTATCGCCACGAGACGCTACGAGAAACTCGCTGGACGGCAGCGATTCCACGATACCACTCAATAGTTCACTACACGATTCCACTAGAAACCCCGAACTCCATTAAAGTAGCGTCTAGAGAAGATAAAATTAGAGACCAGGCCTGGAAGTCAAAGGGGAGTATACACGAAGCACCTTTGGATGGCTCAGGAGGCTGTTCTCCTCAGCCTGATCTCCCCGTTCACCGTGTCTAGCACCACTTCTAGCCTATCGCCTGGCTCCCAGCCCAAGGCCTCCACATAGTCCTTGGGGAGGGTCACCGTGTAACTGAGGCTCTGCCCGTACTTCCCCTTTTGGACCCTCAGCTTAACCACCCTTCTGAGCTCCAAGTGAGACACCCACGCTAGCCCTAGACCTCGGGTCTATCTCAGGTAGCGGAACGCGGCCTCTATCTTTGATGCCGCCATTGACAACCTCCAGAACTAAGACCAGCCACCCGGTTTAGGCGCGATGAGGATTCGCGGAGGGAACCTGTCTAGGAGCAAAGCTCTACGATCTCTTTAGAAGGGGCGAGCAGTTATCTAAGCAGTTTTGAAGGTTAGGCGCTGGCATCCCTTGAAGGCGGCGATTTGGGAGGGGCATGTTGCCGTGATTAACAGGTCTCCAAGAGAGGCGCATATAGCTCTTGCAACTGGCGGCTCGTAACTTGTACGTGAACGGCAGGGCATGCTAGTTATACTATTACGTGGTGTTCGAGGAATTACAAGGAGAAAGAGGAGAGGAGGATAACCTGCGTATCACTACAGATGGTGATAAAGGAGGTGTTGAGGAGATGGTGCCGAAGGCGTCAAGTGGTGCGGGGGGTGGGATTTGAACCCACGCAGGCCTACGCCAACGGGTCTTAAGCCCGCCCCCTTTGGCCGGGCTCGGGCACCCCCGCACCCTGGTTCTCCGAGTTCTGCCCTATTGTTAGCGTGTGATGGTCTTAGCTTTCTAGGCTGGATCCCGAGTCTCTACTATGGTGTCTGTCGTGCCGTCCTCCGGGGGCTGCCTAAGCGGGGATCTGGCTTCGTTTATAGATTCTGAGATTGCTGGCGCCGCGAGAGAGATCGACAAGGTTAACATGATTCCTGACACAGTTCTTGAGGGTCTAGATAGGCTTGGAGCGTTTAGCGTTAGCGATGTAAACTGTCTTTTGCAGGTGGTGCGTTACCTGTCGCGCTGGAGCCGCGGGGTAGCGCATGTAGCATTAGTTCATGGCAGCGCGTATCTACTCCTAGGAGGGCAGGGGATTATAGCAGTTAGCTTCACCGAGCCCGGCGGCGGAACTGATATGAGGAGGAACCTGCGCACCCGCGCCGAGCCCAAAGAGGACGCCTACAGGTTATACGGGGAGAAGCTCTTCACAAGCAACGCACTCTACGCTGACCGCTTCCTGGTGCTAGCGATCGACGAGGAGGAAACGCCGTCCCTCTTCGAGTGTCCTAGGGGCGAGGGCATCAGGGTGGAGCCTCTCGACCTTAGCGGTTTCAGGGGCGCTGGCGTGGGCAGAGTCTTCTACGAGGGCGCTGAATGCAGTAGAGTGACTAAGCGGGGGGTCGACGGCGTTAGGGTAGCTCTTAAGAGCATAAATGTGGGTAGGCTTGGCTACGCGGCAATAGCACTAGGCATAGCCGATAGGGCCCTGGAGATCACCGTTGATATCGCATCGAGGAAGACTGTTATGGGTAGGAAGCTAATAGAGTATCAGGGTCTCCGCTGGAGGATAGCAGAGCTTAAGATACTGAGTGACGCCTTGGAAGCGCTAATCTCCCGCGCGCTTACAGACGGTGGCGGGAGCCCCGACGCGGTTGACCCCTTGCTAGCAGCGGAAGCCAAGATCCTAGGGGCGACACTGGCAGGGAAGGCAGCATGGATCGCAGTGCAAGTCATGGGTGGGAGGGGCTTAGAAATGTGGGGAGAAGCGGAACGCATGCACAGGGACGCTCGAGTCCTAGACATAGGAGAAGGAGCAAGGGAAGTACTATTGGACTTCATCGCCTCCAGAGCCGTGAAAAGTATTACAAAGACTTGAATACCCCGAGGGACGGCTGAGGGGATAACTGGCTGGAACTAAGCCTTACCGGGGTAGGCATGTTATGAGGGCTAGCTTGAATGCAAGGATACTTGTCGGCATTTTACTAGCTGTAGTCGTCATAGCGGGTGCCGTGGTAACCCTTGGCTCATCCTTAATAAGCAGTCCTTCAGGCGGCGAGCAGGGGAACATGGTGACAGAAGCCGGGGCAAACGTGTTCTTTCAGCCGAGAGAGTTCACGCTACCCGTAGGTCAAGGCAGCAACGGCACGATAGAATTTCGCGTTTACGTGGAGTCAAAGGTGCAGGGCGAGTCAAGGGAAGACAGCGGTACCCTGAGCTTTAAGGTGGAAGGTTATGAGTGGCCCCATGCAAGGATAACGTATACTCGTGACGGGGGAGAGGAGAATCAAGGCATCCTGCCTTTCGCCATGCTAGGACTCCCGGGTGAGCTTCTGGGTAGCAGCAAGCTGGGTCTACCTGTGTATATACCGGTTGCTGACGCGACGATCTGCATAGAATCCCTCCTCGCCGAGGAGGGAGGGCTACTCGTCTATAGAGGAGAAGAGGTAGTAGGGTCTACCCTTGTAAAGGTCGAGGCTGCCTATAGAGGCGACGGGGTGATAGATAGAATAGTTATAGAGTTAGAGGATCCCCAGGCCGGCAGAATAATATACGAGGCGAAGGTATCACTCGAGGAAGCTAGAAGTCAGAGCGTAACGGCTCCTTGGGCGTGTGGAGATGGAGTATACAGTGACATACGCTACGCCCCGGAGGGCCTAATAGAATTGAGGGACGGGAAAGTCTACAAGGTTGACCTGGACACGGTGAGGAAAGCCGTAGACAGTGAAACAATAGTATTCATGGTGCTGAGCAAGACGTGCCCCTACTGCCAGAAGGACTGGGAGCACCTGCTAAAGCTAAGCACTATGGTAGACGTGAAAATATATGCAATCAACGCTGGAGGCCTAACTCCCCAAGACGAGTTAACATGGGCAGTGAACTTTGCCAGGAAACTGGGTGTAACCGGCACGCCGGGATTCATAGCCATAAAAGATGGCCGAGTGGTGGACGTTAGGGTCGGCTACGCCACTGCCGAGGAGCTTGCTGACTGGATCCGCTCCACCCTGGGATAGCCCCCGGGCCGGGAGGCGGTGCATAGGCCTGCGGTGCAGGCACGGGCCCGTGCCAGGCTGAGGCGGCCTGATGGCTCGCGGGAGCCGCCGTCTGCGGCGAGTAGCCCGGGGGAGGATAGGGGCCCTGCTGATGCCACGTATATTGAGCGGGATAGCCGGGCTGATGGGAAGCATGCATCCAGACATGCTCGTACTCCCTTCTAACATCCTCTCCCGTCAAGTGTAGGTACAGCTCCGTTATACGTATACTGCTATGGCCTAGAAGCCTCTGCAGACTAGCAAGGCTCATACCCCTCCTTAATGCCTCGGTCGCGAAGGTGTGTCTGAGCACGTGAGGCCTAACCCTCTCCTCCGGGAGACCAGCACGCCTCGCAAGTGCCTTGAGCCTCTTGTATACAGCCTTATAGCTGAGAGGCACCACTCTGTCGCTAGGAGAGGGCGTCATCCTGGCACGGGCCTCAGTTAGTAGTAGCCTCGTAAGCGGGCCTAGAACAACAATCCTCTCCTTACCATACTTACCCCTAACACGAGCCTCACCCCTCTCCAAATCGACGTCGTTCCAGGTGAGGGCAAGAAGCTCTCCCACTCTAACTCCAGACTCGCTCATGAACGCAACAATAATAGCGTCAAATAAGTCCCTGGAAGCTGATAATAACGCCTCAACCTCGCTCCAGCTAAGCGCTCCTGAGAAGCTTCTACGCCCTCTAGGTAGTGCAGGAAGCCTAGACACGTCGAAACCGAGCCACGCCAGGAAACGACGAACCATCACGCTATAATAGTGCGCGGTGCTCTGAGAAACCAGCCCAGAATCAACTCTCCCTCTAAGCCACCTAAGCCACTCAACGTAAACCTCGGGAGTTAGCGCTCCAACTCTAGTATCTACTCCTATAAACTCCCAGAAACTCCTCAAAGCCGCCCTGTAAACCTTCAAGCTCTTCAAGCTCATACCCGAAACCGTTAACGCCGAAATGAAAGCCTCACCAGCTTCCCTAACGCTAAGCCCATCAACGCCTCTAGGAGGAGGCGGTAGCCCAGCAACGCCACCCAACCAAACACACCCGATATAAAAATATTCTAAAGGGGGCTAGCCGCTAGTAGGGCCAGCCAAGTAACACCAAGACTCGCACCGGAATACTTACCGACGCCCTTGAATAACTCAACCCCCTCACAGGATAGAAGAATAGTAACGGATGGAAGCCCCCCGCGGAGCGAGAGTCTAGCAGGCTCACGGGGGGTCCGGGGTTCAAGGTAGCCCTGTAGAGGCTCATGTTCTGGGGGTGTGGCGGGTCTTGTCCCTTTGGAGTATAGAGAAGCCGCAAACAGAGAAGTTCATAGGGTACGAGCCTGGGACTAAGGAGAGAGAGATCCTCAAGAAGAAGCTTGAAGAGTTACGTGAGAAGACGGTCGAGATACCGCTGATTATAGGCGGTAAGGAGGTTAAAACTGGCGACACTGTAGAAATTAGGATACCGCATGATAAAGAGAAAGTCATAGCTATAGCTCACATGGCGGGTCCCGACGAGATTAGGGAAGCAGTCGAGAAGGCTCTAGACGCTTGGACTAAGTGGAGCGAGATGGACTGGTACCATAGAGTAGCTGTTTTCAGGAAAGCAGCCGACCTTCTAGCAGGACCATACAGGTTCGAAGCAATTGCAGCTATAATGCTGAACCAGAGCAAGACTCCATGGGAGGCCGAGATCGACCTAGCGGAGCTAGTGGACTTCTGGAGATGGGGGGCTTACTACGCTCGCTTCATCTACGAGCAGCAACCCGAGCAATATCCGGGTGAGATGAACAGGGTTGACTGGAGGCCGCTGGAGGGCTTCATAGTAGCTATATCGCCATTCAACTTCTTCAGCATAGCAGGAAACCTGCCCACTGCTCCCGCTCTTGTAGGTAACGTAAGCATATGGAAACCGAGTAGATGGGTGCTGTTCAGCAACTACTACATAATGAAGGTGCTCATGGAAGCCGGCCTGCCACCGGGCGTGGTGAACTTCGTGCCGTTCCCCAACAGACACGCAGAGATCCTATTCAGCCACCCAGACTTCGCCGGCCTCCACTTCACCGGCAGCTACGCGACATTCGTCAGGCTATGGAAAATAATATCCAGAAACATAGATAAATTCAGGAACTTCCCGAGGATAGTGGGAGAAACCGGAGGAAAGGACTTCATAGTAGTACATAACAGTGCTGATATAAAAGAAGCAGTAGTAGCTACCATAAGGGGCGCCTTCGAATACCAAGGACAGAAATGTAGCGCAGCCAGCAGGCTCTTCGTAGCAAAGAGCATATGGCCCAAGTTCTGGGAGACGATGAAGGCAGAGCTAGAAAAGGTGAAAGTAGGACCTGTAGAAGACTTCTCAGTATTTATGGGAGCAATAATAAACGAGGAGCAATTCAATAAGATAGTAAGCTATATAGAATATGCGAAGCAGCATCCAGAGGAGTATCAGATAATTTATGGAGGTAAATACGATAAGAGTAAAGGATACTTTATCTGGCCAACAGTAATACTAACAAATAACCCCAAGGGCAAGCTAATGACCGAGGAGATCTTCGGCCCCGTACTAACAGTCTACATCTACGACGACGATAAATATGAAGAGACGCTCTGGGTGGTCGACAAAGCAGCGCCATACGGACTGACAGGAAGCATATTCGCAAAGGATAGAGAGGCAATAGTAAAAGCAGAGAAGATATTGAGATACGCGGCTGGCAACTTCTACATAAATGACAAACCCACTGGGGCAATAGTAGCTAGGCAGCCCTTCGGAGGAAGCAGGTGGAGCGGAACAAACGACAAGGCAGGATGGTTCACGAACCTACTGCGCTGGCTGACACCGAGGACAATCAAGGAGCTGCTAGTACCGCCCAAGGACTGGCGTAGACCATACATGGGAGTGGACTAAACCCTCCACAGATAAGACCACTACAAACTCTATATCCACTAGTTTTTAACGATCAATTATTTTCGGGGTAGAGATATTCCCCCTCTTGCCCGAAGCCTGTGGTGGTTCCCTTACTAGAGAGCATCGAGATTCGTTAGCTTATTCTAGGAGCGTGTAAAGAGTATAACTGTACGTGCCTCCTCAATTAGCGTCATAGGCGGGAAGGGAGGAGGTGCGCTAGACCTGCAGGGGGGTAGGGAAGCCAATAAGACCCATGTCGACTATGCATACGAGGAAGACATAATAGTTAGAAGCGATGTCGACGCACCACTATTCAATAGACCATTCGGCGCGTTTAGCGGAGCCGGCGTACCATTATTTAGTCTAGGAGGAGGGCCTCTACGCTACTCGCTTTCAGAGATCCTAGCTAAATTCCATGCCAGGCGGGGCTACTTTGTCGTAGAGACGCCCATCATTGCTAGCTCCGAGCTCTTCAAGGTATCAGGACATCTCGACTTCTACAGAGAGAACATGTACCTCTTCGATATAGAGGGTCACGAGTTTGCAGTGAAGCCTATGAACTGCCCCTACCATATACTGATCTTCATGAGTCAGGTAGCCAAGTATAGGAGTAGGGTGCCCCTCCCATTCAAGATATTCGAATTTGGGAGGGTACACCGGTATGAGCCGAGCGGCAGTATTTACGGTCTATTAAGGGTAAGAGGGTTTACCCAGGACGATGCCCACATAATAACGCCGGGAGAGAACGCCAAGGAAATAGTTCTAAGTGTATTCGAAGAAATGAAGATGCTTCTAGAGGAGCTGTTCAGACTCCCCGTTAATAAGGAGACTCTGAAAGCCAGGTTAAGTGCTGCTGATCCAAATGAGATAGGTAAGGAATTCATGGGAACCGTCGAGGAGTGGAGGGGTGCAGAAGCAGCGCTAGAAGGGGCGGCTAAGGTTATAAATGAGAGGTACGGTATCGACTACACGATAGGCGTTGGTGAGGCAGCGTTCTACGGTCCTAAAATAGATTTTATCATGGTAGTAGAGGAGGCAGGTCATAGGAAGGAGTGGCAAATGGGAACTATTCAGTTCGACTTCAATCTGCCTAGGAGATTCAGGCTATACCAGTTAGTCAAGGATGTCTACGGGATAGACGAGGTCTATATAATACATAGAGCGTTGCTAGGAAGCGTGGAGCGCTTCCTAGGCGCATACTTAGAGCATTACCGGGGCAGGCTACCCTTTGTACTCGCGCCAATTCAATTCGCGATATTGGCGATAAAAACAGGGGACGAAAAAATCGACAGGGAGATACTAGGTGTGGCAAAGCATGTGAAGGAAGAGCTAAAGAAGAAGGGATTCAGGGTCGGACTGAAGGAGTCGAATAAAACAGGCTTGTCAGGCGACGTGAGAATTATCGAGTCAACGGTTAAGCCAGCAGTGCTAGTCTACGTGGGAGCCAGGGAAGTAAAAGAGTCGAGCCTCGAGGTGAGACCGTACATTCTCGACGATAGGAGAAGATCCAAGCTGAAAATCTCGTTTGATGACGTGCAAGACGCCGTTAACGCTCTCGAAGAACTAGCCAGAGGCTTCGAAGAGCCTGCAATCAAGCTTGCAGGTCAAGCCCCTAGGATCCCTGGAGACTATAGCCACGCACTCTAAAAATAGCGACATGCTGAGAAGGCATGGTTTTCTGCGCGAATCTCTAGAGCCTGTCAACGCGCCCTTTAACAGCGATTTTAAACGCCTTTACAAGATCATCTCTTCGGCATACGAGGGGCTCTGTAGGGGCTCCGCTGCAGTCCACTCCAAGCAGGTTTTCACAGAGATCTAATACTTCGTCATAGCTATTAGCCACTAGATAGGCTACAGGGAATACTTCAGGAGGATCCGGTAGGTCGCGTAGCTGCTTCACGCCTTCAGCCGCCATTCTAAGGTGGAGACCCGGGCTCCTGACCCTAGCCTCGCTCGACATCCTTTCCTCTGCAGCGTGTAGTGCAGCTACTGCAACTACACACGGCCCCGGATCTCCTGGGAATCCTGCTATGAAGGCTTTCCTGCCTGCTTCGGCGATACGCTCAGGTTTATGGGGCCCTTCTATCCTAGCTATTACGAGGCTCAAATCATTGCCTATCCTTGCAATGTAGAGCCTAGCCTTCCCTGTCGCTTTTCTGGTTTCCAAGCTCGCGTTCTACCTCCCTGTACTCCCACGGAAATACAATCCACTCGTTGACTATACGCGCGTAATAATCCGGCATTAGCTTTGTCCAGGGCTTAACGTAGAGAGTAGCGGTCCTCACGTCTAACGGGTTATACAGTCTTATTGCTTCAATAGCGTGTTGGAGAGTAAGCCCAGTATCGCTTACATCGTCAACGACAAGAACGCGCCTACCAGTGGCTGGTAGTATAAGAGGCTGCCTAAGGTAGGGTTGAGGCTTTCTAGCTCCAATGCTCGTATACAATTTTATCTCTATAAACCCCAAGTCTTCAACGTCAAGCTCGTCAGCGAGAAGCCGTGCAGGGATTATACCACCTCTTAGTATGCCTACGATCATGTCCGGCTTAAACCCACTATTCTCTATGGAACGCGCAACTTCTCTCACTGTATCTACTATCTCCTCCCAGCTTATCTTGAGTAACTGCACCTCACGCGAGCCGCCATGATTAACCGGAAGTACAACGACCTCCCTGGCAGGACCCTTATCGGCAAGCCTAGAGTCTACCCCGTCGACAAAGACTAGGTATCCTGGTAGCGGCTCTCCCTCATCCGTAATAGCAGTCCTCAATCCAGGCTCCATTTTTACCGCTTTAATAAGAGCCTCCTTCCAGTCACTAGCCTCAACTTCTATTTCTGATTTACCTGTAGACTCTCTAAGGCCTGCCAGCAGCTTAATCCTAACCCTACCCATATCTTGGCCCCCATGAAGAAAGACGGGGCGGCGAAGCATTTTTAAGAGAAAGTAGTGTGCTTCGCGTAGACAATGATGACGCGGGCCGAGCACTACGCCTAACAAGTAGTATCTATAACATATAGTAATAATCCCGCTAGCAGCCGTGGACAAGCTTGAAGGCCTATTAGAATCTCGTCTCGGCCTCTTTCTTACGCTTCTTGGCGGCGTTCACGAGATGAGTTATATATCCTGCTATCTGGTTCCTCAGTTTCTTACTCCTATACTCTATCAGCTGGCTTACTACTTTCTTGTTGTGCTCGAAGTCGCCGGTAAAGAGTTCTGGATACATCTCTAGTAGCTTTCTAGCCGTTCTCTTCACTAGGGTAGTCCTTACCTTGCCCATACCACTACACCCGCGGCCGGTATCTACGGAGTCTCAGCGGCTTTAAGATAGCATGTATTCTTTGGTCTTCGGGAGCTAGTTAACCCTTGTCGCAGCGCGGGCTAGGATTAACGCTAGCGAAACATTTATATAGAAGTGTGTGTACGTTAGTGTCTCGGAGGCTGAGGAGGCTCCGGGTAACGGGGTGAGTGGTGATGGCCGCGGCAATGCCTGGCACTACAGAGCCTGTAGGCATCCCCGTGATCATACTAAAGGAGGGTACCCAGAGAACCTACGGCCGCGAAGCCGTAAGAGCAAACATAATGGCCGTAAGGGCAATAGCAGAGATCTTGAAAACCACTTACGGCCCCAAAGGCATGGACAAGATGCTAGTGGACAGTCTAGGCGACATAACGATAACCAATGATGGCGCCACGATACTAGACAAGATGGATGTACAGCACCCTGCAGCGAAGATGCTCGTCCAGATAAGCAAGGGCCAAGACGAGGAAGCCGGTGACGGCACCAAGACCACCGTCATATTCGCTGGCGAGCTCCTAAAAGAGGCGGAAAAGCTGCTGGACAAGAACATTCACCCAACAATTATAATCGAGGGTTATAAGAGGGCGCTGGAGAGGGCTGTGAAGGTAATCGAGGACATAGCCGAGCCCGTAAGCATCGATGACACGGAGAAGCTGCTGCTAGTAGCAAAGACTAGCCTAAACAGCAAGGCCGTAAAAGAGGCCCACGACCACTTCGCAAAGCTCGCCGTTGAAGCGGTTAGAGCCATAGCCGAGAAGAGGGGCGACAAGTGGTATGTCGACCTAAACAATGTGCAGATAATAAAGAAGCACGGCGGCAGCCTAATGGACACGCAGCTAATCAGAGGCATAGTGCTAGATAAAGAGGTAGTGCATCCCGACATGCCTAGAAGGGTTGAGAACGCTAAGATAGCCCTGCTAGATGCGCCGCTAGAGATAGAGAAGCCCGAGATAGACCTTGAGATAAGCATAACCAGTCCCGAGCAGATTAAGCTCCTCTACGAGAAGCAAGAGAAGATACTAAAGGAGAAGATCGAGAAGATCGCCGCTACCGGCGCTAACGTGGTGATCACCCAGAAGGGCATCGACGACGTAGCGCAGCACTTCCTAGCCAAGAAGGGTATACTAGCAGTGAGGAGGGTCAAGAGGAGCGACATAGAGAAGATTGCAAAGGCCACCGGCGCTAGGATAGTAACAGACATAGAGGATCTAACACCTGAAGACCTCGGCGAGGCCGAGCTAGTAGAGGAGAGAAGGGTCGGCGAGGACAAGATGGTCTTCATCGAGGGCGCCAAGAACCCGAGGAGCGTCACCATACTCATAAGAGGAGGCTTCGAGAGGCTAGTCGACGAGGCTGAGAGAGCCCTACACGACGCACTGAGCGCTGTAGCCGATGCAGTAATGGACGGTAAGATCGTCGCTGGCGGCGGCGCCGTTGAAGCCGAGGTAGCTAAGAACCTATACAGCTACGCCAAGACCTTACCAGGCAAAGTGCAGCTAGCAGTAGAGGCATTCGCCAGAGCAGTAGAAAGCCTGCCACAGACCCTAGCCTACAACGCAGGCCACGACCCGATCGAAGTCTTAGTCAAGCTAAGGAGCGCGCACGAGAACCCGGAGAACAAGTGGTACGGCATTGACATAGACACTGGCGAGATCGTAAACATGTGGGAGAAGGGAGTAATAGAGCCTATGAGAGTCAAGGCTAACGCCTTCAAGGCAGGCACCGAAGTAGCTACAATGATACTAAGAATTGACGATATCATCGCAGCTAGAAAGAGCGAGGAAGAAGAGGAAGAGAAGAAGGGCAAGGAGGGAGGCGAAGAGGAAGAGTAACCAGGCAAACTAGGCCCAACTTTTTAAATATAGTAGAGGAAACCCACAATTTAAATTATTAAACTATTAGCTTCTAAATTTATGTTGAAACGGTTTTCGCGTGTGGGTCATTTTTGTTTCTCTCTAAGCTAGCCCTTAATTATTGAATGTAGTATTGAGTAGCTAGGATTTTATACTTCAACGCTTAACTCTCGGCGTGGATCCCGGTTTTTCGCTGGGGGAGGTTCGTAGGTAGTGGCTGGCGATCCTTACCTAGTGATTGTAACTGGTGCTCCGGGTACGGGTAAGAGTAGCATAGGCAGGTTACTCGCTTGGGAGCTTGACTGCGGATTCATGGAGTCTAGTGCATTCTTTCAGCGTATTGGTGCAGCCAGGATTGATTCTACTATGAGGGATACAATGGTGCTCGATGAGGATAAAGCTGTTAGCGCTGCTAGGCTACTCGTGTCCAGGCTCTCTCGCTGCATGGTAGTCGCCACGCCAACCCCTGGAATCTGGTTGGAGGCTGTTGACGAGTACGTGGCTGCTGTAGCGCTTTTACGGTGTAACCCGCTTGTCTTAGAGGAGCGTCTATCTAAAAGGGGCTGGCCTCGAGATAAGATAGTTGAGAATGTAGTTGCCGAGGCGTTTGGAGAGTATGCAGAGGGTCTTGCATGGTTCGACGCTGTGTTTGAGGTCGATACAACTAATACTAGTGCTGAGGAAGCGGTTGCAAGGATACTTGATTTAGTAAGAGAGTGGAGAACGGGTGTGCTAATAGACTGGCTTAGCCTCGACGAGGTCGCCAGTTACGTTACCAGGCTCCTTGCTAGTTTTAACCCTCACGAGTACAGGCTTAGGCATGCTTGGAGCCTGTACGACAGCAGTGCCGGTGGGGAGAGTAGGTAGCTGTTCTACTAATCCTTTATCGAGATACATTGAGTCGCGAAGGGCCTCTATATCTCTTGATCCTGTTATCCTATGGACTATCTTAACGTTGGTGTTAGTCAGAACTCGCGCCCCTAGCAGGCTGGGGCTCTGGGTCGCGATCGCGAAGTGAAGACCACGTTTTCTGGCTTCACTCATTAACAGTGCCAGGTAGCCGTCGCCACCTGGCAGCAGATTATGAGCCTCATCGACGATAACGATCTTCTCTCCTTCGACACTGTTATCTATGAATGATAGTAGTACATTAATGAAGCTTCTCCTGGCGGTCACGACACGTATCCTAGAAACGTCTACGATAACTAACCCGTGCTTCGGGAAGCTCTCGCCAGTGCCGCTGAAGGCGCTCACAGAGCTGCCGGAGATAAGTATTCCTAGTTTCCTAAGTAGTCCTTTCTTAACCTCTTTGTCCCACCTGGAGTTCTCCTCTAGATACTCTACAGCCTCTACGAGTTCGGGAAGACTAGATGGTTTCTCCTTTTCAAGAACCCTTTGTAGCATGAACTCTTGGGGCTCGGTTAGATCTAGGCTCGACGAGAGAGCCGAGACGGCTTCCTCGGTGTCTACGAATGCTTTCAAGGGATCTACTCCGCCATCCCTAATAGGATCGATTATAACATAGTTAGCATCTACTTCTCTTATTTTCTCCTCGTATTCGCCGGCCCAATCTATTATGTAGACTTTGAATCCAGCTCTAAGAGCCTCAGAGGCTATAACTGAAAGCGTTGTAGACTTACCAGCACCGGTAGAGCCAAACACGCCTATATTGCCTCTAACATCTTCAGGTGTGAGTACAACATCTTCGGGTAGAACGGTATCTATTCTAACCCCTAGTCGTATGCCGTCCGTAGCACCACTGCTTACACCCCGTTCAATCCTTGTAGTAGGAGCAACGACGACCCGACCGCCACTTCTAGAGGGCCCCAGCCTAGCTAGATCGGCGAGAGGAGCGTACGAGGAAGGAGGAGCAGGATTCAGCCTAACTCCTTCGACTGATCCGGCTACAAGGGTCTTAAAGACCTCTGCCTCGACTGACGCATCCTCCTGAGAGTGAGCGAAGATAGCGACGAGCACCCTAGAAGCGCCGGCGTCGCTTATAGATGCCACTACATACCTTCCTCTTCCAACTCTACTCCTTTCATCTACTAGAGCTGCGAGCATCCTGGCGGAGTCGTCGTTCTCGATTTCAACCTCAAATACCCTAATGGAACCTTCTTCCTCGACGCTGCGATGCCTGAGCAGTCTTCCCAGTCTTAAGCTAGATATGCTAGCTATACTAGCAAGAGCGGCCGCCGCGCCTACTCCAAAGAATATCGGGTTCATCCCTAGGCTATACGCTAACGCTCCGATACCTAATGCTGTGAATCCAAGTCTCACCCTTAAAGGAGCCCTATCTAGCGCTTCGCTTAATCGTGATAACACGGCTCTCAGGCCCTTCTCTACTAGGAATAACTAAGAGGCACCGGGGGGCTAGCCCGAAAGTAGTGATTACCCTCGGTGGTTTGCAGGCATAACGCGTCGGGTTGTAGAGGGTGGCCGCGTGTTATGGCGCGGAGAAAGCCTACTCTCCGCGAGTTGAGAATGATAAGGGCTAGGTTGACGTGGCAGTTTGACGGGGAAGTAGCTAGCGCCCTCCTTAGTGGTAACGTAGAGGTTGGTTACGGATCTAAGAGACGGATAAGATATGTATACTTAGATGGAAATCTTATCCTAACCCTGCGCCCGGGAGATGGCTTATTCTCGATAACAATAACTGCAGGCGATATAATTAGAAAGGCTACGGACCCGCCGAGGTACCGTGTAATAGTTAAACGAGGCGAGATCAAGGGCAGTGTCTTCGCTAGCTACGTTAAAGCAATGGACCCCGCTCTCAGACCGGGAGACGAGGCAATCGTAGTAGATGACAATGACATCTTAATAGGAGTGGGAAGAGTCAGAGTACCTGCTAATATGATTAATGGCCTCTCGCGAGGAGAAGTTGTAAGGCTGAAGTAGGACCAAGCGGGGTGTCGTGCTCTGAACGGAGTACTTATACTCGGCGACTTTAAAAGAGAGGAACTTGAGGGAGCAATTCTAGTTACAGGCTTTCGAGGCTTTGGAATGGTAGGGTATATCGTTACTAAGCATCTAGCGCTGAGCCTAGGAGCCGAGAAAAGGGGGTACATTCTAACGGATCTAATGCCCCCGGTAGTGTTAATAGAAGAGGATGGGCCCGGATACCCCTTCGAGATATACTATAAGAAACTCGAAAACGGTAAGAAGCTCGTAGTGATAGTTCACAGGCAGAATCCCGAAAGAGAAGTGCAGGACAGCTATGTGAGAACTCTAGCTGAATGGGCGAGAAGGAACGGAATAGCACTCATGGTTCTAGTAGGTGGGTTAAATAGCGACTTCATGCCCGAGGACGAGAAGCACGGATACAGGTGGATAGCTAATAAATACGCCAAAGTAGACCTAGATGCTCCAACCATGGAGCAGGGCTTAGCAGTTGTGGGTCCACTAGCACTATTATACATGTATGCTGATATTAACGAGGTTCCCGCAGTAATGATTCTACCATACACGGCAGCCGATAGAGCTGACTATGAAGCAGCCATAAAAGGATTAAAAATAATAGGTGACAGTATACTTCAAATAAAAGTTGACCTAGGGGATGTAGAGAAGATAGCTGAGATGCAGAGAGAAGCGATGGAAATGATCGAGAGTATGCTAAAGGAGAAAAGCGTAGCTGAGAAGGAGAGAGAGGAAGGAGGAATGTACATGTAACATGACTCCTCCTGATTTTACCGGGATCCGCAGGCGTCCCTAGCCACTTCACTCAACCCTGCGTTCTCGAGAACTTTGAGGCTCCAAGGCGACTCACTACAATACTCTATATATACCTCGCGGCCATTAGTCCTTAACACGTCGAAGGCATAACGCACCCTAGCACTCAAATCCTCTAGAACCTCTAGTGGTACATAATCGTCAGGATGATCAATCTGAATAGTAGGATAAACTCCGCAAAGATCCTCAGGAACAAGGCCTGTGAAGGGCTGATAGAACACTACATATTCTTCTCCTTTAGAGACGCAGCTAGAGGGGTCAGGCTTACCCGCGAGAGGCCTTAGAACTACTCTGACCTCCTCTGGTACTAGTTCCAGTAGCCGAGTTGTAGTGCGATCTCTAAACCTGGCTATCTTAGGGTTAAACATACTATCCCTAGAGAAAGCCCTTGCTCCTTTCACGATGCCCTTGACTCGAGGCGAAGACTCTTCTATGAAGGAGTATCCATCCCTTATTAGCATGTCTAGGGCTTTTCTAGAACTGAAGTGGCGCGCCGCCACTTCTTCAAGGTGCTCCCAAAGCCTACCCTCCCTTATAGCCTGTTTAACCCTCTCTATGCTCCGTCGTATAACGTAAAGATTATGCAGCGCGAGCAAACGTGTACGCGTCTCTTTAGGCATTTCCCTTAATTCCCTAGGCGAATACCTGGAGCATACCGGACAGTTACAGGGGAAATAGTCAAGCTCGTTCAGCCGGTAGACGCCCCACTCGGTGATGTACCTATCGTCCCTGGCATAGAGTATATAGCTCGCCGAGTCGAAGGTGTCAACGCCTAACGCTACAGCGAAAGGTATTATGAGAGGATGGCCCGCGCCAAAGAGGTGGACAGGCAAGCCTCCTTTAAGATAACGCTTGGCGCGAGCAACTATAGAAATCACTATGTCATACTTGTATCTTTCAAGGAAAACCGTGGGACTGCCAATACCGTACATGTTGTATTTGGGCATTAATGCGGCTTCACGGGCACTAAAAGCAACAAGATCAAGATGGCGCCCACCCTGGATAGGCAAAACCCAGAACCTGTTTTCAGGATCTATGAGGTCCAAGGCCTCCTTAGCCCGTCTTAGAGTCTCTACAACGCTCTCCCTAGCTCGCTGCTTATTCACATCACCGGTAGGGATATCAAGTATAACAGCTATATCGCTGTCAATCGCTTTCTCAAACTCAATGATCTCGGATTGGCTTGTATCTATACCGCCATACTCAAGTATCTGATAAGCGCCGCTGTCTGTCATAACAGCGCCGTCAAAGCCTAGGAACTTGTGAACTCCTTTCTCGATAACTAATCCATTATACCGTTTCATTAAAAGGTACGCATTAGTGATTACCTGAGTAAATCCAGCCTCTCTGATTTCAGACACATTCACCTCTTGCCTAGCCACATCTACAACAGGAAAGAACGCAGGAGTCTCTATAACGCCGTGCCTAGTCCTTAGCAGGCCGACGCGGCCAGCAAGATCAACATCCTTGATTTCAAAGCCGACGCCCACCATCAGTCAACGCCACCCATCAACAGAGAACCAGGACATCGTGATACCCTTAATACTCCCCTCCCTTAACCACCAGCAAACCCCAGGGTGAGGAATAGTGGCCTTTGAGAGAACAATGAAGCTAATAGTAGAAAAGGTTGAGCCGGGAAAGCTTAAGGGTCAGCAGATAGCCACAGCTAAATCCAGCTCAGAAAAAGTAGTTTTCGATGTTATAGAAGGACTCCTAACCTTAAAAACGGGAGATGCAATAGAGATTACAGTGACGGAATCAAAGCCAGACAACCTGGACCCCTACGACTTCTGCGGCCACGGATACTTAGTAAAATCTACAGACGAAAAAGAAATATTTTCAATGTGGGGTATAGTATTTGTGTTCGAGCCGCCACTAGGCCTTAAAGACAATGTAAAATACTATGTCTGCATAAAGAAGATTTAACTGTAAGCATTAATTAATTAGATAAAGGTAGAGCATAGCCCCTCCCGAGAAGGCGATGAATGGGCTCTGCAGCTAGACACCCCTACATGGAGGGTGGATGGAGAGTAACGGGTCTTATGACGCCTTCTCGGGAGGGGCTGTATTTATAGAATATGATGGGGCATTCCCGTATCCATTCTTCCCGTAGTTGGAGACCTTCCTTCCTCTTTCGGTCACGCTTAGTTACTTGCACTGTAGAGCCTCTCTGCGCGGCTTGAAGCGATTTCTAGACCGATGGGGCGTGGGGGTTGGATCTAATAGAACTAATAGATTATTGGACTAGTAGAGTGACTGCGATAGCTTGGGCGCTATTCCTGTTAACGTGGAGTATAGGATGGGCTATAAAAGGCAGTCCTATTCCATCTAGTAAAGTGAAAAAGATAGGTACTAGTATGGTCGAAGATGCCGTATGGGCGGCTTTCTGGTTAGCTCTCGGTTCCACGGTGTTCAAAGCTATCGTTATGTTCGTTAATATAGTTACGTCCGCAGTATTTGGTGGGTGAATATATTGGAGAGAAGAGTAGACGTTTTGGAATATCATTATAATGATGCGCTATGGTTTGCATTGCTTGCTTTCAAATTAAGCGTATTATCATTCTATATAGGAGTACTTATATATTCGCTGCCAATACCTTGGTCACCTCTAAAAAGATGGGCACCAAAACTTATTGGAGACGGAATAATAGGATCAGCATTAAGCATAGGCTTCGCCGTATTTATATACGGAGCGTTTCATCTCGGCTTATTACTTGGCGCCACCTGGGAAACATTCCTAGTCTGGATATTAGAGCAGATTAGCCTAGTAATGGCGATACAAGCTGCTGTTAAAGCACTTATTCTCGCTTATGAGAAACTCACTGCGATCGGCATAGTATTCACTAAACTACTTGTAGCTGCTGAGTTTCTCGACAAGGCAATACCGGTAATAATAGGAGTCTTGTCGCTAATGGCTAGCTTTGCTTACATAATACTTGTTGCGGGAGGTAAGATACTGGGGCTAGGCCTAGCCCTTTATACGGCCCCCTTTGGAGTCACGAGAGCAGTAGGATCATGGCTAATAGCATTTTATATAGTATTTATGATAGGGTTACCGCTTTATCCGGTGTTTCTGGGTCTTATAAGCGGTGCAATAGAACCCGGGGAGCTAAACGATGGTGTAGCGGTGATTAACGTTTCAGGCGCGTCGGGCCCGCTGCAGTGGGGCGTAGTGGAGTTCCTAGATATAGAGGGAAACCTTGTAGCTGGTTATGAAGTGCTTAATGGAGTAGCAGTTGCAAGCGACAAGACAATGCCTCTTGTGGTTGTGCCCGGCAGTGCCTCTTATCTAAGAATAAAATATATGGATGCTTATTTCATACCAGAAAACGCCTCTATAACAGGTAGAAATGTATTCGAGTCTTTAAATATAGAATTGCCTTGGGTGACATGGAATCCCCACCAGGGTGTACTACTCTACTCTACAGAGCCTGCAGTAAGCTTCGAAGCTGGTCTCGAAAGAGTAAAAGCTAGATACTCAATTGAGGGGCGAGGATATATAGAGTTAGCTGTACTAGACGGGTGCACGGCGGGCTACTTTGTAGAAGAGGCTCCTAGTGACGCTAGGATAGAAGAGAGGAGTTTTACCTTCGCCGGTGTTAGGGGTAAGGGGTATAGGCTTGTTCTTCCCAGTGGAGGAGAGATCACGATAGAGGCTTGGATAGAAGAATGCGAATGGACTGATGCCCGCGGCGCTGCAAAGGACTACCCCGATTATCTAGGCAGGAAGACGATTTATGAAACGATATCCAAATACTGGGACCCAGAGTACATAGCAAGCCTCATTATAGTCTATCTCGTGGCCCCCTCCGCTTATGTAGCTATGTTATTCGGAGCAACTGCGGGAGTAGCCAAGGTTCTAGGAGGGTCATGGAGGATACCGTTTAGAATTAAATAGTAAATCGGTTAAAGGGTGAGAAACGTGGTTAGCATTATAGACGTCTTAATACTCGCGATGGCCGTAGCCGGTATAGCATCTATAGTAATATTGCTTCGCCAAAGCGGGGCCTTACTCTTAGGTTCACGGATTAGGATAGAAAAAGGGGAAGCGGTGGAGGCAGAAATCGCCGGGGAACGACGCAACGCTATCGTGTTATTCGCTACCGAGCCGCTAGAAAGGGGGATTGACGGTGAGAGGCTAGCTAAGGCTCTTTCGGCTCTGGGAACGCCATTCACGCTGTCCTTCACTGTGGCTCCTCTAGGTAGAGCAAGAATAATTTCTTCTCTTGAACGTGATATAGCTAAGCTCGAGACGGTTTATAACGTTGTGAAGCTCCCCTCACTCAAGGCTAGACTCGACTTTGCTAGGCGCCTCTACGCTCTTGTTGCGTCCGTTAGAGAGCCCGTCCTATATGGAGTAGCTGTAACTCTCTGGGTTAAGGGGCAAGGGAGCGACGTTGCTAGGGCGGCTAAAGGCATCCTCGAGCTGGAAACAGGTATGCTATGGGAGGTGGAGGAGAGGCCGGAATTAAGCGATATGCTTGGCCTTCTTTATCCGGCCCGTGCGCCTCCAAAGGTGGCACCGCCGCCATGGGCTCCTAGCAGCGACGGTATACTTATAGGGAGAACTCCTGAGGGAAGGCCAATAACGCTAGAATGGCCTCGCGACTTTGAGCGACACGTGGGTGTCGTCGGGCCTACAGGCCAAGGGAAAACGGTGCTCCTTACAGGCATAGCAGTCCAAGCGTCGCTCAGGATAGGTACTAAGATAGTTGTGTTCGACCCGAAGGGAGATCTAATTAACATGCTAAAAAGCTATGGCATCATAATTGAAGCCAGAAAATCCTTCTGGCTAGCCGAAAGGGGGCAGCCCTTACCATTGGAGGATATAACATTAATAGATGCGCGTGGCCTAGACGAGGACAGGTTAGAAACTATACTTTCATCTATAGTAGAAAAGCTGCTAGCAAGGCCGGGAATTAAGCTTCTAGTAGTTGACGAAGCTTGGAGGACGCCTAAGGCAGTTGAAAAAGCAGTAAGGCTGGGTAGAAGCCTCGGCCTATACACGGTATACGCTACGCAATCTGTAAGGGATCTAGGAGACACGGTGCTATCCAATACAGGAGTATTCCTGGTATTCGGAGGGCCCTGGAAAGGTTATTTGGAGGAGGCATCAAAACTCGGCCTTAACGGTATAAGCCTTGAAACAATGCCTCCCGGCCATGCAGTTCTTGTAAGAGGATATAGCGCCGGAAGACCAACTAAAGTCATTGTTGAGCCGTTCCATAGTCTAGTCGAGATAGATGTAGCGAAGGAGCCTCTCCTTAAGGCTAGAGGCGAGAGTAACGAGATCACTTTTGGTGGGGGGAGAATAGACGGTGCCCCCGGCAACTAGATGATCTATTAAATCATAATCTATCATTTCAAGCGGATCTGCTTCTGTATCATATAGACGGCCGTATCCAGATAAGCTGACCTTATAATCTTCGAGATCCAGCGACTCATCAGCACCGTAAAAGTTAAACTCGGGAGCAACAACGATAACCGGGACATCATACGCCTTGGCTGCAGAAGCTAGAGCATAAACCCCCATATCGCCAGTTATGAACCCTTCACTTCCCCCAAGGGCGTAAACAACCACGGCCTCGCTCTCCTTAGCTGCCCAAGATACATGAGTATCCGGTAGATAGTAGGAGTTCATCTTTTCTTTTCTTAGCGTCACCGCGAGCCTCCTACCAGAATACACAGGAGCTAGATCAACTACCAGCAGCTTGGCGATGTTGCTTCTACTAGTGAGAAGCGCGCGGTAAAGCGTAGTAGCATAATTTATAGTAGCGACCGTAGAGGGCCCCGCAACGCCTAGCAGCCTCTCAACCTCCGCCGCAGCGGCACTAATAGAAGACTCAAAGTCTAATTTAAACTCCTGGTACGAATCAACAAGGATCTTATAAGCTTCGCCAGAATCTATGTCACCCCGAGCGACACGCTCGACAACAAGGCGAGCCATCTCCAAGATAGCAGACACGGATCCCGGGATTTTCAGACCATTGATAGATCTCTCGATAGCTTCGATTAGAGTCGCAGCGCTCCTTCTACCCCTAATAGATTCAAGTTCCTCTAGAACAGCGCTTGCTATCATATCGTGGATAACGTCAGGATCGAGAGCGTGAAGCTGAGCCCTAATTCTCTCAGTCTCCTCGATGAGCCGCTTACCTCTAGGCCTGAAGGCAGCAACAAATCTATCTATAACATCGCTGAACGGGTCGGGCAAGGCCTTTAGCACTCCCCTCCTAAACTAATCCCGCACATACCTTTCTCGAGGGTAACACATCAAGCCCTATCTAAACCTAAAGGTTTGGGACAAATAGACATCATACACTCTCGGGGAGAGAACACTGGCATCGAAAGGATACATACTCTTAGGAGTCGATGAAGCCGGGAGGGGTAGTATTGTAGGTGACATGATTGTAGCTGCTTTCGCTGTAGATGAAGCCAGAATAGTGGATCTCGAGGACGTTGGGGTTAGAGATAGCAAGGAGCTCACGCGAGAGGCGAGGGCACGCATATATAAGGAAATAGCTAGCATAGGGGTTTTCACTGTTGCCTCGGCATCGCCGCAGGAGATAGATAGCGAGAACTTGAATAGAGTGACGGCGAGAAAAGTAAGGCTAGCCGTTGCAAGGCTGCTCAAAGTGATAGGAGGCCCCGAGAAAGTGTCGCTGGTAATTGTAGATAAGTTCGGTGATGCGGGAAGCGTGAAGGCCGCTCTTCGTAGAACAGGGCTCACACGGGCAGAAATAAGAGTTGAGGAGAAAGCTGACGCACGCTACCCTGTAGTAGCCGCTGCAAGCATAGTTGCAAAACACGTAAGAGACGAGAGAATAGAAGTTCTCCGTAGCTTATATGGAGTGAGGGGAAGCGGCTACCCTAGCGACCCAGACACCGAGTCCTGGCTCCGCGAGGTATTCAATAAGGGAGAAACGCCTCCAATAATAAGGTACACTTGGTCGACGGTTAAGAGGCTAGGGGGCCCGTGGAAAAGGAAGAGTAAGGTAAGGCCTCTCAGGACTTTAGAGGATTACCTGGGGTGAAACCCCAACAAGCCCCCCGGGGGGTAGGGTGCTGTGATGAGAGGCTTAGGCACGGAAGAGCGGCCCGAGAAGGCGATGCTAGAGCTGCTGAGAAGCCGTGGAGTCGAGGTAGTGGGCTCAAGGGTCTGGCTTCAGAAAAATAAGGTCAAAGAGCAAGGCTTCCAGTATCTCGCTGTAGAGATGCTAGTTAAAGAGCTAAGCTTGGCATGGGACAGGGAATACAGAGGCTCGACTATCTATGAGAAGAAGTACAGGGGCGGCACCTACAGGATAGTACTAGGGCCTGGAGAAGAAAGAGTGGAGGCCAGCGTTGTACCTCGATCCAGGGCTACAGAGACTGTCTTCACGTGGCGCGACCTAGAAGAGATACTCCCAAATCCCCCCAAGCCGGTTATAGTAGTAGATCTCGGAATGAAGTTTATGCACACCGAAGAGGAGCTAGGCAAGCTGCGCCTCCAGATATCAGTAAGCCTAAATGTAGTGCGCCGCTACCTCTGGGACCCACACCTAGCCCTTACAAGCATAGACCCCCACACAGCGCAGTGGCTCAGCGAAGTCCTAGGAGAAAACAAGGTTACTATGGTTCAAGGCAAGCCCAGCGAACTCCTTTGGAGCATGGATGCGGATAAAGTAGTGATACTAAGGCCTGACGCTGCTCAGCCATTAACAGGCGCAGACGTACTGACGGCTGACGCATTCCTAATAGGAGGAGTAGTTGACAGAATACCGAGGCCCGGAATCAGCAGGATGCTAGATAACCTAGTCCCCTGGGGGGTTCCTAGAAAGATAGAACTAAGGGGCAGCGTAGTCGGCGTCCCCGAGAGGATAAACAGGATAGTAGAGATACTATTAAAGGCAAGGTACGAGTACGCTGGAGACGTAGAGAAAGCTATAATATCTACTATGACGAAGAAAGACGTAGTCTCTAGAGCTTACATAGAGATACTTAGGCATGGCCGCAGAGAAAACGGGCACCTCGTAGTCTCCTGGGACCTCTACAGGAGCCTCAAAAAATGGCTACCAATTGATCCTGAATCCTTTAGATTAGCGGCCTCAAGGGCTAGAGCGCGAATAACGGGTGAGCCTCCCAGTGAAGACTAGAATAGTAGCAGCTGACAGTCTAGGAGTAAGAAGCCTAGCGGTTCACGTGGAGGCATGCGGCTATAGTATAGGGATAGATCTGGGCGCCAGCATAGCGCCACGCCGGTACGGGCTCCCGCCACACGAGCTTGAATTAAAAGAGCTTGAACGAGCCGTAGAGAAGGCCCGTAGACTAGTACAGGAGTCCGACATCATAATAGTGACGCACTATCATTACGATCACTATCTAAAGGACGATGCAGAGCTCTACAAGGGTAAAACCCTCCTAGTCAAGGATATAAGAAGAGAGATAAACAGGAGCCAAGCAATTAGAGGTCACAGGTTCCTAGTAAAGACGGGGCTAAGGGAAAAAGCAGATGTAAGATTCGCGGATTCATCGATTTTCAGGTTCCCAGGAGGACTGGAGATCGAATTTAGCGAGCCAGTATGGCACGGCGAGCCGGGAACAAAGCTAGGCAAAGTACTCATGGCTCGAATCTCGTGCGAGGGAGAGAGCCTAGTATATGCCAGCGACACGCAAGGACCGGGAAACATGGAAGCGCTAGCAAGATTACTTGAATGGCGCAACCCCGCGATTCTAATTATCAGCGGTCCCCCAACTTACTTCGCAGGCTACAAGGTTTCCAGGGAAGCAGTAGAGTCCGGGATAAGAAACCTAGAGTTCCTAACCCTAGAAGCCAGACCCCGCACGCTAATAGTAGATCACCACCTCCTTCGAGACTTAAATTACGAAGCCGTCTTGAACGCGATAAGAGGAAAGGCTGCAGACATCGGAGTAGAGGTGCTTACAGCAGCTGAGTTCATGGGCGTGAAGCCTAGGCTTCTCGAAGCGAGGAGGAAGGAACTGTGGCGAAAACCAGGATAGAATTAATACTACTAGAAGCAGCACTAGAACTTGTGCCCCGGGAAATACGTAGTCACCCGCAGGTCGTGAAGACGGCTAGGCGCTACGAGGTGGAGCCCGACGAGTTAATACTTGACAAAAGCCTTCACTACAATGCAATGTCAATGCTCTCTCAAAAGTGGAAGCGTGGACGGCCTGACATACTACACGTTTCGCTCCTCGTAGCTACAGACACGCCGCTAAGGGAGAAGGGTCTACTACGAATATACTTCCAGAGCTATGATGGCCGGATATTCAGGCTCGCGGATAGCGTTAGGATCCCCAAGAACTACGAGAGATTCAAGGGTCTCATGGCACAGCTGCTCAGAGAGGGTAGAGTGCCTCCCGAAGGAGAGTCATTAATCTGGCAGGAATACGATAGCCTGAAGGATTACGTGAGAGAACGGGGCGGCTTGATACTCCTCTGGGAGAAGGGGAGAGGCGCTTCTCCCACGTTTATACTATCAAGGGCCATAGTGACAGGGTACCCTCTAGGAGTGGGGGCTTTTCCCAGAGGCGACTTCAAGAAGAGCACGCTGAGGAAAGCTAGGGAGGCCTACAGGATAATGGGTGGCATTCAACTCAAAACCTGGGGAGTAGTGGGGCGCCTGATCTATGCTTTAGAGAGGACCGCATCTTTGATTTAACTATGTTCGCTCGTATGACTTATATAGGTTGATTAGCTCTTCTAACGCCTTCTCTATGTTAGGCCTATTCCACGGCTCATAGCTAAGCATCTCTCTTAGCAAGCCGCGTAGTTTCTCGTCGCTAACCAGGGATAGCTTCTCGGCGACCTTTTCCTTATCACTAACCTCGGCCCCGTCTAGAGTAGACCCGGTGATTAAGTAGAGTAGCAGATTGCCTAGCTGGTACACGTCTATTCTATTCTCTAGCCCTCTCTTCCTAGCCTTATCCCAAAGATCGCTGCTAGCGTGTTCGGGCGCTCTCCATCCGGGAGTAAATGCTGGTTTAGCATTACTAGTGAATGCAATGAGCCTCACTAGGCTACTAAAGTCGCCTAGCTTAACAACTCTATCCTTAACTAGTATGTTGCTAGGCTTAACGTCTCCGTGCAACATTCCCCTACTATGAATATATCGTAGAGCGTCTCCCAGCTGGAGAGCTATAAGTAGTGCATCCCTTATACTAGGCTTCCACCCCTTGGCGACCTGATCCTCAAGGCTGCCTCCATCAGCGTACTCGTAGACGAGTAAGGGCGCCGATTTACTGTAAGCCAACAGCCTTGCAAGGTGTTCATGGCTAAGCCTAGCCACAGCCTCAGCTTCGCTACTAACCTTTTCAACGATACTTGGATCTAGAGTGGGGCTAACACCCTTCTCTACCAGGACCTCAAGGCCCCGAGGCACTTTAAACACGACGGGCTCTCCGTCATAGGGTCTCTGGCAGCGGTAGGCGCAGCCCCAGCCGCCGCAGCCCAGCTTGCAGCAGCGCCACTCGCCCTCATAGCCCTCGGGTGCTATGCTAGAATCCATTCTAACTATCTTATAGTCGCCTTCACATAGAGCTATGCCACTCTTTAAATCCGTGATTTTAACTCCAAGCAGCCTCTCTATCTCCGCAAGGCTTGGAGGCCTCATAGGCGGAGCATCTTCCTTCTCACTGCTTCTCGAGCCGGTCGAGTACGATTCTCTACTAATAGGTAAACGAAGAGTGAGGGGCGTAGCCCTCTTCCTAGCAAGTACTAGTAATATTGATGCTACGCTAGCCGATGCCGCTAATAGCGCCACCATCAATGTACTACCGTCTATAGAGTCTTGCTGAGTAGGCTTCGGGGGAGCATATACGACTTGATCCCCGCCTTCCGTTCCGTCGTTCTCCGCGTCGAGAGCCTCTCCCGTATTGCCCGGTAATCCTGATGCCGTACTCGTATCCTGTTTTCCGCTATTTGCCGTGCCATTATCTCCAGGCCCGCCAGCACTAAGTTTCTCGCTGAAGTCCTTCCGTCTAAACTCAAGCGTTATTTTACCACCCTTACCTGCGTCCACCTCCTTAGTGACGGTGGCGTCCATGTATGTTACTATTAGTGTATACTTGCCTGGGTCTAGAAACAATGATATATTGCCGCTACTTTTTAATTCGAAACTTACTCTAACAGTCTCTGACTCCAATGTAACTGTGGAACCTTCGGGAGCCTTGATTACCGCCACAGCAAGGGTCTCATGGTAGTCTGGCGCCTCTACATATACTATCTGGCCAGCAGCGACAGATACGGTAATCTCACCTTTTAGCCCGATACCCGAGCCCACGTAGTTTTCCGGTTCTGGAAGCCTATAGAGGATTTTATACTCTCCCGGCGCGGCGTTCAAAACTATGCCATCGCCGCTCCTCAAGGTTACCTCTCTAGAACCCCAGGCCCCCTTTATCTCTACTAGTGTCCCGCTGACACCTGCTGTCAGCTTGATCTTGCCTAGAAGATTCTCGTAACCAGGGAGTGAGACGCTAGTCTTATCGCCTGCCTCCACGGAAATTGCTTTCTCGCCGGAGAGCGCAGTAGCGGGGCCTACATAATTCTCTGGCTCCGGGAGTTCATAGGCTATCTTGTAATTGCCAGGCGCTGCAAGCAGCTCTAAGACACTACCAGCTTCGAGAGTAATGGATTTGGAGCCTCCTTCCCAGAAAATAGTGATTATAGAGGCCGCATCTCTTGGGGCACTGATATAGACTGTGCCTAGTAGATCCTGGTAGCCCGGCAATACTGCCTGTGCACTACTGCCAGCCTCGACCTCTACCTTTAGCGTCCCTGTAAGGCCTTCATCGCCTCCTATGTAATTCTCTAGCTCTGGCAGCTTGTAAGCTATGATGTAGAATCCGGGGGCCGCTGCAAGCTCTAGCCTTCTGTCATTACTTACTGTAAACTCTCTCGATCCATCACTCCACGAGATCAATACATGCGTGCCCGAGACGGCAGCCTCTATAATTATTGTACCCACTACTGCGTCATAACCAGGGATATCTAATATAACGGGTTGACCTATGGCGACTTCTAACTCCACATATCCCTCTAGTATGCTTTGGTCGCCAACGTAGTTCTCAGGAACTGTTAAAGCATAGGAAACTAGGTACACGCCGGGTGCGGCTTGGAACAATATTTCCTCGCTTCTTTCCAGTGTGATTTGAAGGCTATCCGAGCCCCAGGATATGTCCACATTAACACGGGCATCCTCAGGTGCTCTAACAATTAAAACTCCCAAGAGATCAGAGTATCCGGGTATCGCTACGCTAGTCTTTGATCCCTCTGATATCACTAGAGACGTCGAACCGCTTAGGACGGCAGTGTCGCCGACGAAGTTCGCGGGCTCCGGTAAAGTGTATACTAGATTATATTCTCCTGGCGCAGCCCATAGTTCTACAATCTCGCCGGGATCAAGCGTGAAGTCCTCGCTGCCGCCGATCCAAGTTATTGATACGTAGGCATAGACGTCGTCTGACGCTTTCACCTCCAAGAGGCCCAGCAGCTCTCTGTAGCCTGGGAGCCACACTTTAATGGAGCTGCCCGCATCGACCCTGGCTATCTTCTCACCAGTCAGGATTTCCGTGTTCCCAACGAAGTTACTTGGCACCGGAAGATTGTAGGTAATCGTGTATTCTCCTGGAGATGCCCAGAACTCGAGAACTTCTCCCGCCTTAATTTCTATATTCTTGGAGCCGTTGTTCCAGGCTATTAAAAGCGAGGCATCGACATCACTAGCAGCTTCAATTATTAAATAACCAAGTATATCCCTATATCCGGGAATCTTATAGCTTATTACAGAGCCGTTTTTGATGTCGAACTCGACCCTCTCATTGAATATTCCTGTATCTCCGATATAATTAGCTGGTGCCGGTAACGAGTACTCGATAATATACCTTCCAGGTGACGCGAAGAACTCGACTACCTCGCCTGGTGATAATCGTACAATTCTGCTGCCTCCCTCCCATAAGATTGAGACACTAGTCTCAACTTCACTTCCAGATTCAAGTCTTAATACGCCGAGTATATCGCTATATCCCGGCACTTCAACCTCATAGGTAAACCCTGCTTTCGCGGATACGCTTATTGATCCTCTCACTGCGTCTGGATCCCCTATGAAGTCAGCATTCACTATAATTTCATATGAGATCCTGTAAGTTCCAGGCTGCACTATGAATTCAAGCTCGGTATTAGGATCGACCAGGAGCGTCTTGGATCCGCCAGGCCACGATATTTTAATCTCTGCTGGTGCATCGCCGACAAGTATCACTAGTCTGCCTGTGAGGCTAGAGTATCCTGGAATATAAACTGACTGGTATTCACCGCTATCAACTGTTACACTCATCTTACCTTTTAGCGCGTCCGGGTCCCCTATGTAGTTATCGGGTATGGGTAGCTGGTATGACACTACGTATTCTCCTGGAGCGGCATAGAACAATGGAGCCTCGAACGGCTGAAGCTCTAGATCTATGCTACCGCTACTCCAAGCTATATTAACAGACGCACCTGTATCCATGGGCGCTTGTACTCTAAGTAGACCAAGAACATCGTCTATCGATGGAAGAGATACGTTATTGAATGCCCTCTTAGGAACTTGAGCGTCTAGGGAGCCAACTAGCGCCGAGGGGTCGCCAATGTAGTTCTCGGGCTTGGGCAGCTCGTAGCTTAACAAGTAGACGCCTGGATCGGCATAGACCTCAATGCTGCCCGTCGTCGGCAGCGTAAACACTGTTGAACCGCCAGGACCCTTTGCATGGATAACCGTGCCTGGCTCCCCCTGTATACGCATAACTCCAAAGTGCATGCTGAATACGTACATCCTAGAGCTCGCGGCTGTGGCGAGCGTTGATGCGTCGGAGTTCCAGGAAAGAGTAAATACGGGGCCGCCTAGGTCGCCGCTAGTCCAGATCACTTCGCCGTGCCAACCGTTCTGTATTATTAAGAGTATGCGGCCTAAATTGGTGCCTAGAGCTATACTATCGCCTTCTGGGTTCCACGCGGCCTTATAGATTATAGTGGATATTCCTAAGGCCCAGTCGCTTCCGCTTTGGCTGAGAGCTACTATAAATACGTAAGACAAGTCTCGTTGACTACTGGCTAGGACGATAGCCAGCTCCGAGGCATCAGGTTTCCAGTCTACATCGTTTACGTAGAATTCCTCTATTAGCGCGGATTCCCAGAGTAGGTCTCCCTCGTCACTGAATACATATACTTTACTGAAGGGAGTCCCATTATCATTAAATGTTATTAAGGTGACCGCGATAGAAGAGCTGTTGGGGCTCCAGTCAACTTCGTAGACTAGCATGGATAGGTCATCGCTCTGCCAGATCAGTGTTCCCCCGCTGCTGTACACGTAGACGAATCCATGGGCTCCTGTAGAGCTGTCCCACCACTGGCTGCCCACAGCTAGCCTAGAGCCCTCGGGGTTCCAGTCTATACTAGTCACGGCGCCGTCTACGGTCTTCTGCCATAGGAGGTTACCGCTGTTAGCGGAGAGCGCATAAACGAGGCCGCTGCTGGTGCTCACGGCAATAACGTCTCCGCTGGGACTCCACTTTAGATCTGTTATGTATCCGTCAAGATCTCTGCTCTGCCATAAAAGGGTTCCGCTATAATCAAATACATAGATTCTAGTGTAGAGGCTTGAAGAGGTGAAGTTTGAAATGCCGGCTACGACCATGCTACCATCTGGACTCCATTCAGCCTTTTCGACGTAGCCGTCTAGCCTAGCTCGCCACAAGATCTCCCCTGAACTGCTGAAAACGAATAGCTCACCTGATTGGCTGCCTACTGCAATCATGCTTCCGTCCGGGCTCCAAGCAACACTAAGCACGTCGCCGCCTAGGTCTGGGCTCCTCCATAGGAGTAGATCCTCCGGGTTAGTAGTAAGTAAAGCTGATGCTACTTCTGCCGATGCTGCTGTTGCCATTGAAATCAGTACAATCAACAGCAGGTAGCGGTTCACACTGCACACCCGTCAGTCTCTAAAGAATAGGTATATCTCGGCTGGGGAGTATAAGCTGTTATAATGTATAAGAGGTAGACAAATAAGTCGATACGCGGCGTTATTAGCAGATAGATGGGATCCCGTTTAAAGGGTATATTATATTACGTGGATGTCTATGTGGAGATGTGATGAAGGATATAGCTGACCACGGCTTACCTCTTTCTTCTTCCTGTTCTCCTAGCTGCTATATGGCCGACCTTCCTTCCAGGCGGCGCCTCTCTGGCTACCGTGCTTGGATGACTCCTTCTCTGGTGGCTGCCGCCTCCGAACTTGTGGTTCACAGCGTTCATAGCTACGCCCCTGACTCTGGGCCACTTCCTAGCCTTTACCTTCCACTTGTGGAATGCATTGCCAGCCTTCATTATGGGCTTCTCTACCCGTCCCGCCCCAGCAGGGATCCCTATCGTAACCCTCGAATCATTGGGAATCATTTTTTCTTTACCGCTGGGCAGCCTGACTATGGTCTTGTCGCCCGTCCTACCTACTATGAGCGCGTAGCTACCTGCTTGCCTCGCAAGCTTGCCTCCATCTCCGGGTCTAAGCTCTATGTTAAACACCTCGGTTCCTTCGGGAACGCTTCCTATTGGAGCAACGTTACCGGGCTCTGGTTTGGCCTCAGGGCCTATCTCTATTATCTGACCGACGTACATTCCCTCTGCTGCCGGCATTAGGAATTCTTCTCCCTTCTCAGTGACTACCCGTGCTAGGGGAACATAGCGGCCGGGATCGTGGAGTAGATCAACGATTTTCGCCTTAACGGTATCGCTACTCAGAGGCGGATACTTAGCCGGGCCCACGTGTATGTGGTCGGGGCTCCTGTATGTCGGCGACCCCCTCCCAGCCCTCTGTTGCCTCAGCCTTTTACCCATCCGGCTCCACCTGGCTCTCCCAGGCTCAATCCCTGGAACTCTCTGAGCCCTATATTAGCTTGCAGTTGCCGGGGGAAGCGCTGCTAACTCCTTTCACCTCGGGCAGATAGTAAGGCTTATTCTCCTGGAGGCTGAGTGTCGGGTTGGGCAGGCTCTTCGGTACCGACGGAGTCAGGGGGGTTCTAGGCCGTGATATGACGCCTGATCTAGCCTTACGTCTGGCAAGGAGCTTCGCTGCATGGCTAGGAAGAGGTTCTAGGGTGCTAGTGGGGAGAGACACGAGAAGCGGGGGCGCCGCGCTTGAAGCCGCGGTTATTGCGGGCCTTTTATTTGAAGGGGTTAAGCCCGTGCTAGCAGGCGTTCTACCCACTCCGGCTCTGCAATACAATATTGCTCGTAGGGGCTTCGATGGCGGCGTGATGATCACCGCTAGCCACAATCCGGCAGAGTATAACGGGTTGAAGCTGATAGGTGGGGACGGCGTCGAGGTGCCCCGGGAAGCTGAGAATGAGATCGAAGAGTTGTTCTTTGAAGGCAGGTTTGGGGGCCTCGATTGGAGGGGTCTCCTAGGGGAGCCTACTAGGCTTGACGATGCATTGGACTTCTACGTTAACGGCGTCATAGGCGGGGTCGACAAAGAACTCATAAGGAGTAGGCTAGGTGGGTCTAGAGTCGTAACAGACTGTGGAGGGGGAGCCTCGTGGAAATCGACTCCCGAAGTAGTCAAGGGGCTGGGCCTTAAACCGGTTACTCTAAACTGTAGTCCCGACCCACTCTTCTCGGCAAGGGAGCCCGAGCCGACCCCTCACTCGCTTACAGAGGCTGCATCTTTAGTGAGAACCGTAAAGGCGGTTGCAGGCGTAGGACACGATGGCGATGCAGACAGGGCTATAATTATAGACGAGGAGGGACGCCCCCATTGGGGGGACAGAACCGGGGCTCTACTATCGCTTCACACAGCGGAGACCCGCGGACTAGCACCGCGCAGGGTATACACAGGCGTTTCGAGCAGCGTGTTAGTAGAGGAGTATCTCAGGCCTAAGGGAATAGAGGTGGTCTGGACTCCGGTAGGCAGCGTCGTTATAAGTCATCTACTGAAGAGGGAGGGGGGAATAGCGGGTTTTGAGGAGAACGGCGGCTACATGCACCCGCCTCACCAGTATGTAAGGGATGGCGCCATGACCCTGGCACTGGTCCTAGAGCTGGCCGCCCGCGAGAGGGGACTCGCAGCTCTCTACGACTCCCTACCCCGATACGAGGCATATAAGACGAAGATACCGATACCAGCAGCAGGCGCTGAATGCGCCTTAAAGGCGGTCAAGAGCAGGTTCAAGGGAAGGCTAATCGAGATAGACGGTATCAAGATAATCGGGGACGGATTCTGGATACTGGTAAGGAAGAGCGGCACCGAGCCGGTGATAAGGGTGATGGCAGAGGCTAGGAGCCTTCATGAGGCCCGGAAGATAGCGGAGGAGGCTGTAAAGGCTATACGAGAGGAATGCGCAAGTGAGGGGTGAAAATCGTTGCGGTGGTTCCACGCCGAGTTACTAGCGTGCCCTGCATGCGGTAACACGAGACTCATCATCTACCCCTTCAAGGAGAAGGAAGCCGAACTCCCTGGAAGCCCGGAGAAAGTGAAGTGCAGAAGGTGGTGCTATCTATACGATAGGCAGGCATCCTCCGTGCCGTTGAAGAGCTGCGTATCGACATGTATGAGCCGCGAGATAGAGGAGGGCATAATAGTTTGCCCCGTCTGCGGCCGATGGTACCCGATAACGGAAGGGATAGTAGTAATGCTCGACGATAAATATCGTGATGACCGGAAGTATCTAGACTTCATTAAAAAGTATAAGGAGAGGCTGCCGGAATGGGTGGCAAGGCACATGAAGATTCCACCGCTAACGAGCGGAGAAGCAGAGACGCAGAGTCAGCAAAAGTAGCGAGCATCCCCTAACGAGCCATAGTAGCCATAGAATATAGGGTGACCCCGCTAATCTAGGATAACTGTGGGGTGCTCAGAGCTATGTCAAGGCCGGTCGATGTGGCTGCGTTTGTCAGAAGCCTTGAGCGATGGGTTCAACTGCAGCGTTCAATACTAGAGATGTTCCGCGATCTCGACCCCCAAGTTAGAGAGAGTGACAGACTAGACATAATCATACACACGAGGATAGCATTTAATCACATGATAAGAACCTTAAAGGCGTTCGACGACTGGCTCCAAGACCCATTCATATCAAGCAACATACCCCGAGAACTATTAATAGATGTATGGGATACGACCCTAAAGATGATGGAGCTGCTACTAGAACTCGATATAAGACATACTAGCAGTGTTAAGGACATAATAGAGGAGAAAAGTAGGGAAGGAAAACTCAATCCTCTACTCTCTCACCTAAGAGACCTAGGAAGGGAGAGAGAGGAAGGCCGCGGCTCAAGCATGTCCATATAGAGAGCAGAGTCGACATTAGTTCCATTAGTCAAGTCGGTTCACAGGTATTACCGAGCTACTACTAAACCTTACACCCTTCTTCTCGCCTTGAGTCACAAGTTTTTCTAAGGGGCTCCTCGTGGGAGCTAGGGGTATAGAGAGGACTCGGGAGGAAGCGCTTGAGTGGGTTAAGAGGAGGATCGAGGAGCTAGAAGAAGAGCTAGCAATACTCAAGAGGATAATGGCTGAGCTGGAGGGAGTGCCCAGACCCTCGATAGATGAAAGGGTGGAGGATGTTAAAGTAGGCAGGAGAAAGGTTGCAAAACTATATAGAGGAGAAAAGCATCTAAGGCTAGTCCTTGAAGGTAACTGGCCTCTTCCAGAGGAGTTAACAACGTATCTAGAAGAGATTGTAAGTGAAATCAGGGACAGACAGCTGGCTAGCGGTATTCCACCTGAGGAGGCGATTAAGCTTGATATTAGGGGGAGGGAAATAAGGGTAGAAGGGCTTCATACCACGATAGAGCACTTGAAGGTCCGGGCGGCTCTAAAGTATATAGCTGAGAGCGTATACGTACTAGCGAGGAAGGCTACACGGAGCGATGAAGAGGATGAAATTGAAGACGAGGAATAGAAGATTTTACTTTTCTCTTCTCCTGTAAACAAGACAGATCCACGCATTAGGCCTTAATTCCGGCGATTAGACTACATTCTGCTAAGAATCTGGGGGATCGCCTTCCGCTTCAATCTTAGATGAGAACGGCGTGCGGGAAAGTCTCAGTCGGGGGAGGAGGTGTAGAGGCGTGGTCGAGATAAGAGTGGCTGCTCCTAGGCCATCAAGGGCCCATGCTCATAGTCACATACGCGGCTTGGGTCTTGACGAAAACGGCAAGGCCAGGAAGGTAGCAGACGGGCTAGTAGGGCAAGAGGAAGCTAGGGAGGCTGCTGGAGTTATCGTGGAGATGGTTCGCGAGGGCAAGCTAGGCGGTCGTGGTGTACTCATAGTAGGGCCGCCGGGCACGGGCAAGACTGCTATAGCGCTAGCCATGGCTAGAGAGCTGGGTGAGGACACACCGTTTGTAGCCATAAACGCAGGCGAACTGTATTTCGGTGGCGATAAGATAGAGAGGCTTATGCAGGCTCTCAGGAAAGCTATCGGCGTTAGGATAAGGGAAGTAAGAGAGGTGTATGAAGGCGTAGTTAGAGAACTTGAATTCCTCCGAGAGGAGACGCCTATTCATCCCTATCCCGTGATAGAGGGTGCACGGATCACCCTCGAAACCACCGATGAGAGCCTAACATTGACGGTGGGCCCCGAGATAGCTGCTCAGCTATACGAGCTTAGAATAAGGGAGGGTGATGTAATAGCAATAGACGCTGAGACCGGCGCTGTAAGGCTACTTGGCAGGGGCCGCGGCAGGGCCAAGAGAAGGTTCGATCTAAGCCTCATAAGAGAGGTGGAGATCCCTGAAGGCAGGGTTAAGAAGAGAAGGGAGTTCACAAGGGTTATATCACTCCACGACATAGACATGACTATAGCGGCTCAGAGAGTAGCATTCACAGGGTTCATAAGCTTCTTCGAGGCGGAGAGGGGGATAACCAGCGAAGATAGGAAGCGGGCCGACGAGCTAGTAAAGAAGTGGATTGACGAGGGCAAGGCAGAGATAGTAGCCGGAGTAATGTTTATAGATGACGCCCACCTACTGGATCTAGAGTCCTTCGCCTTCCTCACAAAGGCGATGGAAAGCGAGTTCGCTCCAGTAATAGTACTAGCAACGAACAGGGGCATAACGAAGATAAGGGGGACAGATATAGAGAGCCCCCATGGCATGCCTAGAGACCTTCTAGACAGGTTACTCATAATAACTACGAGGCCATACACAAAGGAAGAGATAAAAGAAATACTAAGGATAAGAGCCGACGAAGAAGAGGTTGCACTCTCAGAGGAAGCCCTTGAGACGTTAACGGAGATAGGATTCAATAAGAGTTTAAGATACGCTATACAACTCCTAGAACCATCAAGGATAGTAGCGTTGAGGAGAGGATCAACAAAGGTGGAAGTCGAAGACGTTAAGGAAGCAGAAAAGCTCTTCGCCGACCTCAAGAGGAGCGTTAGACTAGTGGAGAAATACAAGGACCTAATGCTCGCATAGACACTCAACTTTTAATAGGCCCGGCCCCAGTGATCACTCCTGCAGGGCCGCGGGCCCGTAGCTCAGCCTGGTAGAGCGGCGGGCTCTTAACCCGTAGACCACCACGGGCGCCTGGCCGCCCCGCGGAGGGCGGAAGTCCCGGGTTCAAATCCCGGCGGGCCCGCCACACCCTTAGCCCCAGCGCATGAGGGCTCCTCCCTATTACCTCTCTTCCTACATCATAGAATCAGCCTTTACACGCGGATACCCCCCGTCTAGGGAGTTAAGTGTTTGGTCGCTCAAAGGCGCTAGTAGCGCCAAGCTGTGCTACCTTGGGGGCACTTAGAGTTGGAGTTAAAGGAGAGAGTATGGGTCTACATAGCAGGAGCTAAACGGGCACTTGAGGGTCTGGAAAAAGAGGATATACGTGTATCAGGCTTTGATGTAGACGCTCTGCTGGATGCCGCTAAAAGGTACGTAGGAGATGCAGAGTATTATTATGCTAGGGGCGACTATGCGACTGCATTGGCTGCAGCGAGCTATGCTGAGGGCCTCATAGACGCCTTGAAGTATCTTGGCGTCGTTGAGCCCCGATGGCCCGAGAGGAGACTTCTCGAGCGCCGCGTATTCCTGGGAGGCACGTTCGACTTACTTCACCCGGGTCATATAGAGTTGTTTAGAGCGGCTAGTACGCTTGGGAAGCCGTACGTCGTAGTCGCCAGGGACTCTACTGTAAAGAGGATCAAGGGCAAAGAGCCCGTTCTACCCGAGGAGGCTAGACTAGCTGTTGTGGGAAGTATACGCTACGTCTACGAGGCCTTTCTGGGGAGTGAAAAAAGCTTCATGGAGAGTGTAGCGCGGGTTAAACCTGACATAATCTTCCTGGGGCCCGATCAACCCTTTGAAGAGGATAGATTAGCGGCTGAGGTGGAGAAGGAGTTAGGCTATAGACCCGAAGTAGTTAGATTCGAGGAGAAACGAGTCTTTGCAGGAGGCATGAGATCTAGTAGCGACATACTCCGGAAAGTGTGCAGTGGCAGCTACTGCAGGCTCCTAGATAAGTAAACCCGGCAGATACTGGCAGCTTCAAAGGCCCTCTCAACGCCGCCAGCAGATACAGCTCGTCTCACTATCTTACTAATACTGTCGGCAACTCTCGTGGGCTCAGGCAGCCTTCTCGCTCCAAGTGTCATCGACTCGATTAATCGGGCTGCCCCGTCAACGCTAACTCGATGCCCTGGACTGACATAGATCCTACTCCTACCGCGTCTAATTACGACGCCCACCTTCTCGCCGCCATGTACTATGTAAATCTTGCTGCGATCCTCGACTTCAACCCCGGTTAGGCGGCGCTTAGCAACCCCTATACTAGGAAGACCTGTAACTACGCCGACATGGCTAGCTATGCCGAATCGCCTGGGATGAGCGATACCATGACCGTCGACAACCACCAGGTCGGGCTTCTCGAGCTTAGCTATAGCAGGGCCTAGCACAGCCATCTCTCTAAAGGCGAGAAAGCCCGGAATATACGGCACGCAAACCTTATCTAAGTATACAGTGCAACTTCTAACCTTCATCGACGGGTACTCTAGCAGGACTGCGACACCAATCCCGATGATGTCTTCTCCGCGTTTAGCGTAGGCGACATCCAGGCCTGCAACCTTGTGAAGCGGGGGGTAGTTGTCTCTTAGAGTAACTCTACGTGAGAGTATTCTCTGCGCTCTTTCAGCCTTAGAAACATTGAAGCCGCATGCCAAGGCTCTGCTACTCGCTCACAACTCTAAATCTAACGCTCTTCTCGTAGACGCCGCTCCGCGAAACCACTATAAGATCTACGCCATCGCCGCTACCAGCGTCTCTAGCCACAGCAGCCTTCATAGCGTCGACTGCTAGCTTCTCAGCATCCTCGAGGGACAGATCGCTACGGTATCCCGCCTCTAAAACACCGAATGCCATAGTCGCTCCGGTACCCGCTGCTGCGTAGTCCTCCTCTATTATGCTGCCCAGGGGGTCAAGAACGTAGAGTCTGGCTTCGCCGCTCGCCTCCACCCCGCCAACTAACGCCTCTACAAGGAATGGATAGAACCTATAGGAGTAGAGTAAGTTACTCAGAAGCTTAGCTGCAGCATAGACCGGCATAGGCTTACCGCGCTCGTTCTCATAGAGCCTGGCCTGGCTCTCAAGGAACCTCACAAGCCCACCCATGTCGCCGTAAAGCCCGGTGAAGGCGACGGCAATGCGTTCGTTAATCTTAAATGCCTTCTTAAAGTTTCTGCTCATGATAAAGCTGCCATAGCTCATGCGCCTGTCAGTAGCAAGAACAACACCGCTAGAGACCCTCAACCCTATAGCAGTGCCGCCCACATACAGCGACAAGGCCCAGCAGGCACCTCCCCCGATCCCGCTAGGGACTCCTGCGCCTAGTAAGCCCATATAACCAGCTGCTATTGACGCACCGCCTTCACATGCACTCAGGTGCAGTTACTTTCGCGCCTCGGGGCCTCCCCCTACGGTATGCAGTAGCTCCTAGACTCCATGCAGCCCTCCGGCACCCCTTCTAGAACTATGGTGAGAGGGGGAGGTGGGCGCTTGTGGAGGCGGGCCTTCATTGCAGTCATTGCGGCTCCTTCAGGCTTGCCAGGAACCCTGAGGGCATGCTTGTCTGTATGTCGTGTGGAAGCGTAGTTAGCGAGGATGTAATAGAGGATGTAGTAGGCATGTATAGCTGGGGCGAGCCGGAGAATCGGGGTGCGAAGCGTAGAGGCAGACCTTTTAGGAGGAGGAGCGCGCTTCACCCGTCAACGCTAAGAGCAATATACAGGAGGGTGCTCCGTGTTGGCGGCGTGTACGACTATGAGAAAAGGAAGGTAGTGTCGCTGTTGGACTTGGAGGCCGAGAGGATATCTAGAGGAGAGGAAAGGGTAGCAGCTGCTAGGAAGCTATTAGAGGATGCAGGCGTGCTTGAAGGCAAGACTTCGAGAGTCGCTGTAGGCCTTGCTCTCTACGTTCTTTGTAGGGCGGAGGGTAAGGGGAAGGAGCGGTGCGTAAGAGAGGCTTCAAACAAGTCTGGGGCTAGCGTGTCGAGGCTCAGGGTACTCGCAGCCGAATATAGCCCTCTACTAGATGATATAGCGGTAAGGGTACAAAGAGGGTGTCGGGAGGAAAGCTAGTAGACCCGGCGGAGGAGGCTAAGCATATACATGTGCCGACGTACGATGAGATACTCGAGAGAATAGGAAGGAGGTTCTCGGCTAAGAAGGGTAAAATGCGGCCTTGGGAGAGGGAAATCGCTAGGCTTCAGACAGTAAGAGATATTGTAATAAGCAAGACAGACTTCATAAGGAGCCTGGTAAGACTGTTAGATAACCTGCACCCCTTCTATTGGAGCCTTATAGAGGTCGAATTCGAGAGGGCAAGGATAAGAAAGTCTATTAGCTGTATAAGCAGGGCGAGAAAGCTAACTGACGAGCTTTTCGAGAAATACAGGTTTCATTTGATGGCTGCCGAAGATAGGAGAGAGCTTGAGCGTGTGGCAAGGGAGGCTAGGGGGAGAATACTAAGTCTCTACAAGAGGTGCTCGCGCGACCTAGACCTGCTTAGAAGCCTCGTAGTATTCATTCAGCACTTGCCGGGCATAGACCCCGAACTACCTACAGTCATAGTGGCGGGTCCTCCTAGCAGCGGTAAGAGTAGCTTTGTAAGGTCGGTATCAAGAGCTAAACCCAAGGTGGCTGAGTACCCGTTTACCACGAAAACCGTGCACATAGGACACGTGAATCTAGGTGGGGAAGATGTAGTACAGGTTATAGACACTCCTGGAATCCTGGACAGGCCTGTGGATGAAATGAATATTGTGGAGAGGAGAGCAGCGGCCGCTCTAAGGCACCTCCCCGGTGTGGTACTGTTTCTAGTAGACCCTACGGAGAAGGCGTATATGCCCCTTGAAAGACAGGTAAAGCTCCTTGAGGAAACCGTGAAGAAGCTGGTGTCGGGGAAGCCCGTTTACGTGGCTATCAACAAGGCAGACGCCGCGAGTAGGGATAGACTAGAGGAGGCAAGGAGAGCTGTGGAATCGCTACACGGAGTGAAGCTAGCCGGCTCCATGAGCGCTATAGAAAGAAGCGACGCAATAAGGATTCTCCGTATTGTAGTCGAGGATTCGGGAATCCTGAGCAAGTAAAGAGAGCGGAGTCAACGTCACTCCATACAACCGGGGATAGGAATTAAAGCCCGTTAAAAACATTGCGAGGTGGCGTGCGGAGTGAAGGGGAAGATGCTAGAGGCCTTGGTAGTACCCGGAAGATTTCAGCCTCCACATAAGGGTCATCTTAGTTTGATAGAGCAGGCTCTGGAAAGAGCGAGGCGTGTATACGTGGTTGTTGGCTCCGCTCAGGAGTCATTCACACTAGAAAATCCGCTCACCGCTGGCGAGAGAATAGAAGCCTTAGAGATTCTACTGGATGAGGGAATAGGTGATGCCTGGAAGGAGAGGATTAGGATATACCCTGTTCCCGATATTGAGATGAACAAGGTCTGGGTCCAGTACATGAGAATGCTGCTACCCAGGTTCCAAGGCGTTATGAGCGGGAACGAGCTTGTACTCATGCTCTTCGAGGACATGGGTCTAGTGGCGCTAAGGCCTAGACTTTACCGGAGGAGCGAGTGCAGCGGGACGATGATAAGGAGGAAGGCGATAGAAGGGGGCGACTGGGAGTCGTGCCTTACTCCCGGGGTAGCAGGGTTCCTTAGGGAGATAGGCTTCAGGGAGAGGCTTGCTAGACTAGCGGGTGTACTCTAATGAGTTGGGTAGAGATAGACGGGTCCATGGGGGAAGGCGGAGGACAAATATTAAGAACCAGCGTAGCCCTAGCAGCAATAGCAGGTAAACCGCTAAGAATAGTAAATATAAGGGCCAAACGGAAGAACCCCGGGCTCCGCCCCCAGCATCTCACTGCGGTAAGAGCCATAGCAGCGATAAGCGGGGGCAAGCTCGAAGGGGACAGAGTAGGCAGCATGGAGCTCACCTTCAGACCCGGTAGAATAAAGGGTGGAAGCTTCCGCTTCGACGTAGGCACTGCCGGCAGCGTTAGCCTAGTACTACAGGCGCTACTACCGGTAATGGCTTACGCCGAAGCCCCGGTAAGGGTTGAGATCAGAGGTGGCACTGACGTGCCAATGGCTCCTACTATCGACTACGTAAGGGAAGTGCTGCGCCCCCTCCTGGGATTTCTAGGCTATGAGTTCACGGTCAGGGTGAAGAGGCGGGGCCACTATCCTAGGGGAGGCGGCATAGTAGAGGTTGAAGTGCCAAGGCCTCCCAAGGGCTTCAAAGCAAGGGATTTCACAGAGAGGGGTAGACTAGTCGAAGCCAGAATTAGGAGTCATGCAGTTAGACTGCCCAGACATGTGGCAGAGAGACAGGCTAGGAGCGCCTCAGAGGTGCTACGCAGGGAGCTTAGGGTAGAGCCGAGAACGGAGATAGAGTGGTACGAGCCCGGCAGGGACCCCCACTTAGGCCCGGGTAGCGGCGTACTAGCATGGCTAGTATTCGAGAAGACCGTTATGGGAGGCGATAGCATCGGGAAGAAAGGCAAGCCTGCGGAAGTGGTAGGCCGCGAAGCAGCTGAGCAGCTAGTAGAGGATTATCGTACAGGCGCCGCTCTCGACAGGCATGCCAGCGACATGCTACCAGTATACCTAGCCCTGGCTGAAGGCGTCTCCACGATACACGGTGCGCTATTGACAAGCCATGCTCAGACAATCCTAGAACTACTAAAGATCATAATTGATGGTTATAAATATGAGATAGTAGAGGGGGCCCCCGGGGCTCCGTTCAAAGCGAGGATACATGGAGCCGGGGTAAAGGCTTGACCCGCCTCACGCCCCCCAGAATAATTAATCCTCGCGTCGAGTCGCTCAGAAAGAAGCTAGCATCTATCGACGAGATGATATTCCGTGATCGGGGAGGCGGAGAGGCGTCTAGGCTGGCAGTCAAATATGGATACCGAGACTACATAGTCGCTAGGCTCATAGCAGCACTCGGCAACGTAGCTGAAGTAGAGGAGCTGCTTGAATGGAACGAGAAGCCGCTTCCAGAGACCATACGCTGCAACGACTACCTAATACCCTGCAGTGATCTAGTAGAGAGGCTCGAGCAGAAGGGTTTCACGCTAAGCGGGATACCCTGGATACCGGAGGGAATAGAAGTAGTAGATGCACCTATGAGTGTGGGGGCTACTCACGAGTACCTAAGAGGCTACTACTACATACAAGATCCGGGAAGCATGAGCGTAACCCCCCTACTAGATCCGAAACCGGGAGAGATTATAGTAGACATGGCAGCAGCCCCCGGCGGAAAAGCAAGTCATATACTCCAACTGGCAAGAGACAGGGCATTACTAGTGGCTGTAGAGGCGAACAGGAAAAGAGTTAGAGCGCTGAGGAGCAACTTACAGAGGCTCGGATTCACTAGCTACATAATACACAGGATGGACTCAAGGCTACTACCTAAGAGGATACCAGGGCTACGAGCATCTGCAGACAAGGTGTTACTCGACGCGCCTAGCAGCGGAGAAGGGATAATAAGGAAGGACCCCTCCAGGAAGACCAGCAGGGGCCCCGAGGACCTATACTATATCCACTGGCTGCAACTGGACATGCTCTACACCGGCATAGAACTACTGAAGCCTGGAGGCATCCTAGTATATGCAGCCTGCAGTACCAGCCCCGAGGAGGGAGAACTTGTAATCTCACGCATCCTAGATCTCAGAAACGACGTGGAAGTAGCAAGACTAGACTACAGGATAGGCAGCCCAGGACTAGACAGCTACGAATACGCTGAGCTCCGGGGGGAGGCGCGGGGCTGTATAAGACTTTGGCCCCATAGGCACGGCACCGAGGGGTTCTTCATATGCGGGCTAAGAAGGAAGACGTAGTAAGGCTTAGGCCCGCCGCTCACGAGGAGGAGGCGATAATAGCTAAGTTCCTAAGACTGGTAGGGGTAGCAGTGAACCCCTTCAAGGGAGGCATCTACATTCTAGACATAGAAGGAGCGAGATACAGGGACGCCTTCTACTTGCCAGTTAAGCTGAGAAGCCTCGTAGGTAGAGGAGTGGCAGCATACAGTGGAGGCCTCTACCTAGGCAGCATTGAAGACCGAAGGCTAAAGCCCGGCCTACCGCTAGCCAGGGCTCTCAAGCCGCTATGCAGCGTCGCAGCGAAATGCGTCAAGCTGACCCCGCGAGGCGAGCAACTATTCCTCTACGGGAGAACCGTGGAGGGGTACAATATAGTGGGCTGGAAACCGGGCTACGTGATAGTCCTAGCGCCCGACGGAGAGGCGATAGGCTGGGGCTACGGTGATATGAGGCGGGCGGGAGACCCCTCTAGGAATTTAATCCTCAAGCCCTTAAAGGATCTGGGCTGGTACCTGCGAAGGGGGGGTTAGGCGGTGCCCCTGAAGGAAGGAGACTTCGTATTGATCCACTACACCATAAAGGTCGTAGAGGACGGCGAGGAGAAAGTTATAGACACTACGAGAGAGGAGGTCGCAAGGGAAGCAGGCATTTACAGTGAGAACGAGATATACGGTGAGTACCCCGTCATCATAGGGAGGAGTAGGCTCCTAGAGGGCATAGAGGAAGTGCTGAAAGAGATGGAGGAGGGGGAGAGAAGGGAGATAGAGTTACCCCCAGAGAAGGCCTACGGGCTGCGCGACGAGCGACTCGTAGTAAGGGTTCCCAGGAACAGGCTGGCAAAGATGGGGGTCCCAGTTCGTGTCGGCGAGGTAGTAGAGGCCGGTGGAAGGAGGGGCGTCATAGTAAGGGTTACCGAGCGCTTCGCCTACATAGACTTCAACCATCCCCTCGCAGGTAAGAAGATAAAAGTAGATCTCGAGATTGTGAAGCGGGTCGACAGCGAAGAGGAGAAAGCCAGGCTGCTGGCAAGACGCTTCTTCCCTAGGATCCCAGTAGAAGCCAGGGTGAGCGACGGAAAAATAGAAGTAGTGCTGCCAGGCGACGTACTAGGCTATAACGACCTAGACGCTAGGCTGCGTCTACTCCTAAACGACATAGTAGGCTACCTAAACCCCAAGAGAGTGGAATTCGTAATCTACGCGGAACGCCGCGAAGAGCCGAAGGAGAAGGCAGAGGAGGGGGTAGAGGAGAAGAGCCAGGAATCCGAGGCTAGCAAGGAAGAAGAGGGGGAAACTGAGTCGTGAACCCCCTCATTTAAGCCCCGTTACTTCTCGCCGGGTAGGAGTGGCTTCTTTATCCTGCCACTACATATCACTTTATGACTAGCGTCTTCCTTGCTAGCTTCTCTGCGGCTTCGCGTGTAAGCCCTTTCTCGCCTAGTATAGTGTATCTCTCGGGTCGTATCCTAGCTGCTCTGACAAGGGCTTCTATGACTTCCTCATCGCTAACGCCTAGGGACTCGGCGTCGACAGGTGCTCCGACGCGCTTTAGGAGTGAGCGTATCCTTCTCCAATTCTTGCCGTGCAGGTAGCTCATCATTATGGTTCCAACCCCCACCGCTTCTCCGTGGAGCGGCTTCTTCTCAGCTACAACGTGGAGGGCGTGGGCGAATAGGTGCTCGCTGCCGCTGGCAGGTCTAGTGCTTCCGGCTATGCACATAGCTACCCCGCTGCTGACTAGCGCCTCTACTAGGACTCTTACCCCTTCAAGGGTTCCAGCGGCGATTTCATCTACATACTGGCTAACGTGGCGCGCGCTCATTAGTGCTAGGCTTGCAGCATACTCTCCATAGTATTCGAGGCGGAGCTTGTGGGCTAGCCTCCAGTCCAGCACGGCCGTATACTTTCCTATTAAGTCGCCGAAGCCAGCAACATTGTACCTGCGAGGCGCCTCTCTTATCACGTCCAAGTCGATTACTATCGCGTTGGGAGTCTTGGCCTTCTTTGACACGGGCTTGTCAAACCCTTTTAGGCTTGCGAAGGGGCTCGTTATTCCATCGTGGCTCGCCACTGTAGGGACGCTGGCTAACCCCTTCCCAGTTACCGTCGCTGCATATTTAGCTACGTCAATAGCCTTCCCGCCTCCCAGGCCCACGATAACCTCTACCCTATCCCTGCCCGCCTCCTCAGCTACGGCCTCAGCAGTCTCTATACTTGCATCACTAGCCACTACTAGATCCACGGTGAATCCGTGCTCGCCGAGGCTCTTCGCCACCAACGGGTAGTACCGCTTGGAGACGTGGGGGCCGGAGACTACTAACACGCTCTTACCGCCGCCGAATACCTGTGCAAGGTATACCCCTATCCTGTTAAGGACGCCGCTACCAACTACTATCTTCCTTGGCAGGTCTACAGTGTGTATCCAGTCGGGGCTATTCATAACGCCTGGGCACCCTTCAAGCCCAGTGCACATTTTAATGCTAAAGAAGCCTCAAGAGTCTATCAGCCCCGAAGGGGTCCTCCGAGGCGGTGGGGTGCGCGAGTGGTGGCATTCCAGGGTGCTGGTAGGCCTCCTACGCCCGTGGAGACGGGCACGACGACTGTAGGTCTCATAGCTGAAGGCCATGTGATCCTGGCGGCAGATAAGAGAGCTACAGCGGGGCTATTAATAGCCAGCAGGAGGGTAAAGAAAATCGTAAAGCTGACCGACTACGCTGCAATGACTGTTAGCGGCGTCGTTGCAGATGCACAGGCTCTAGCCGACATAATAAGGGAGGAGGCTAGGCTATACGAAATGACTCACGGCAGGAAGCTGAGCGTGAAGGGAATAGCCACGCTGCTCAGCAACATACTCTTCTCGAGCAAGTTCTTCCCATTCATAGTGCAGCTTATAGTAGGGGGCTACGACAATGCCCCGAGGCTCTATACACTGGACTTCTTCGGCAGCATCACGGAGGATAAGTACACGGCTACAGGAAGCGGCAGCCCCGTGGCCTATGGAGTCCTCGAGGAGAGGTACAGGGAAGATATGAGCCTCGACGAGGCTGTCGAGGTGGCAGTTCAAGCCGTGAGGAGCGCTATGCTCAGGGACGCAGCAAGCGGCGACGGAGTAGACGTGGTAATAATAGGGGCGGGCCGCTTCGAGGAAAAGTTTATACCATTCAAGAGCCTCATCTAACAACGTAGCCTGGAGTACAGAGTAATAGGCGGGGCATACTCTTGCTCCTACGGGAATTCAAGCCTTGTAGGCCCCGCCCCCTCTTGGGTTAAGTGGGAGAGGTGGGCTTCCACGGTAAATAGCGCGTGTATAGCGTCTCCCCGAGCAGCTCTCCCTAGGAGGGGCGCCGTTGACGGTGAGATCCTGGTGGTGGTAGGGGTTTGTCCGCGAGGTCTAGGGGTAGCGTGAGGCTACCCGCAAGGGAGGAGAGGCTGAAGCTTGTAAAGGAAATATACGCGGCTCTTGGAGATGCTAACATCGTTAATATAGAGTTCGAGGGCCCCGAGATAGCAGTCTACGTCTCATCGCCTAAGGTGATACTAGAGAAGGAGGGCGTTGTAAGGGACCTGGCGAAGAAGCTCAGGAAGAGGATAGTTATTAGGACTAGCGAGAAGGCCCGGAAGGATAAGGAGTACACTAGAAAATACATTCTAGAGCATGCACCGGCCGACGCTGGAGTATACGAGATCCAGTTTGATGACGTGCTGGGAGAGGTTAGGGTTATAGCGGAGAAGCCGGGGAAGCTGATGGGCAAGGGCAGGGTCTTCCAGAGCCAGGTCCTCGCCGAGACAGGGTGGAGACTTGAAGTCTATAGGAAGCCTCTGATGCAGAGCGGTCTCCTAGAGAGCTACCTAAGGCATCTTCTCAAGAGGAGCCAGGAGAGGAGGAGGGCTCTAAGGGAGATAGGCGAGAGGATATTCAGGCCAATGGTCGTAGGTACAAGGCACATCAGAGTAGTGGGGCTAGGCAGCTTCAGCGAGGTAGGCAGGAGCGCTATACTAGTTGACACCGGCGAGAGCAGGGTACTCCTAGACGCTGGCGTGAGCCCCAGCGGCTGGGGCCCCAGCACCTACCCCTACTTCTGGGCTCCCGAGTTCAGGGTCGACGAGCTAGACGCCGTAGTAATTAGCCATGCACACCTAGATCACGTAGGCATGTTACCCCTCCTCTTTAAATACGGCTTCAGGGGCCCGGTCTACGCCACGCCACCCACGCGAGACATAATGCTAATAGTGCTAAGGGATTACATAGACTTGATGAGGAAGGAGGGCCTGGAACCTCCATTCGAGCCGGGAGACGTTGAGCTAATGCTCACAAGGCTTATACCAGTAAACTATGAGACAGTCACAGACGTGGCCCCCGACATAAAGTTGACATTCTATAATGCAGGACATATACTGGGAAGCAGCCTAGTACACCTACACATAGGCCAGGGCCTATTCAATATACTCTACACAGCCGACTTCAAGTACTACAAGGCTAAGGGCGACAAGGCTACAAGGCTCCTGCCTCCAGCCCACGACAGGTTCCACAGGGTAGAAGCCATGATAATGGAGGCGACCTATGGTAACAAGGAGCCGCAGCCGAGGGACAAGGCCGAGGAAGAGCTTATAGAAATGGTGAACAAGGTATACCAGAGGGGCGGGAAACTGCTAATCCCGGTAATGGCCGTAGGAAGAGGACAAGAAATCCTAGTGGTGCTCAACCAGGCACTCAAGCAAGGAAAGATCCCGGAGATACCGATATACGTGGATGGGATGGTGTATGAAGTAACAGCAGTCTACACCAACTACCCAGAGCTGCTAGCAAAACCAATAAGGGACATGATACTCCACAACGGTGAGAACCCCTTCCAAGGCCCGACCACGGTATGGGTCACCGACAGGGACAAGAGAGACGAGGCACTCTACAGCGAGAAACCAGCAGTAATACTAAGCACGAGCGGCATGATGACAGGAGGACCAATAGTAGAGTACTTCAAGTACTTCGCAGAAGACGAGAGGAACGCACTAGTATTCGTGAGCTACCAAGCACCGGGAACCCTGGGAAGACGCCTCCAAGAAGGAGAGAAGGAAATAGAGGTAGAAGAAGACGGGCAACTCAGAAAAATAAAGGTAAACCTAGAGATTAAATCGATAGAAGGCTTCACAGGCCACGCAACAAGAAACGAGCTACTCTACTACGCCTCAAGACTCCAACCCAAGCCACGAACAATCATACTAAACCACGGCGAACCGGGAGCAATAACGAGTCTCGCCAAGGCAATAATGAAGGGATGGCGGCGCATGCACTACGAACACCCACCAGAAGTACTAGCACCGGAGAACCTAGAAGCAGTAAGACTCTACCCCCGAAACCCTAGGTACAGAACGTCACTCCAATACACCCAGCAACCCTAACCATTTAAACCCCCAGTAGCGTGTCTAAGGGAATCCACGGTGCGGGGGTGCCCGAGCCTGGCCAAAGGGGTCGGGCTTAGGACCCGATGGCGTAGGCCTGCGTGGGTTCAAATCCCACCCCCCGCACCACACCTTCCCCGGCCTTCCGCTATTCCGAGTATCTGTTTCATGACTTTCCTCGAGTCTATTCTAGTGAATATGGTGTAAGCTTTACGGCTCCGCTGCCTCAGTAGCCGTCTAGATAGAGGACGCGATAGATGCTATAGAATAGTAGAGTGATCTCGTCATAGCCGAGGCTGGCGCTAAGGCCGCGGTAATAAATAGCTTCAGGGCCTCTTGGCTACCTTGAATCTAGGCTAGAATTGTTAATTTAATTATACTGTTATTTTGAGGCTGTGGTGTGGAGAGTTCTTTGTTTGAGGCGTGTAGATGCGGGGTGTACGGTTACTGTGGTGGATCCCCACGCGTATCTAGGTGTTGGTAAGGTTGTAGATTCTGACGAAGCGCTTGAAAAGATCGGGGATGGAAGTGTCGTGGCTATTAGCGGGTTTAACATGGCTATGACTCCCGAGCTCCTAATTGAGCGTCTCTACAAGTTATACAAGAAGACCGGTCATCCTAAGGACTTATTCATAATCGCCGAGACGTTTCCAGGGAGTCCTGGAAGAGGGCTTGATAGGATAGCTGAGGACCTCTACAGGAATGAGGATAAAGGGTTCATCAGGGGAATGCTATTACCTTACTATGGGTGGAGTAAGAGTTTACAGCGTATGGTTCTCGAGGACTGGTTCGAGGCATACACGTGGACTATAGGTGTTATGGCTTACTGGTTTCGCGAAGTTGGGAGCGGGAGACCGGGTGTTCTTACGAGAGTAGGTCTGCATACTTTCCTGGATCCTAGGCAGGATGGCGGGGCACTCAACGAGAAGGCTAGAAAGGCTAGATCAGTCAAGGTGAAAATACTCTATATTGACGGTGAAGAGTATCTTCTATACGAGGCTCCTAAGCCGGAAGTAGCATTAGTTAGGGCTTCCACGAGCGACGAGAAAGGAAATCTAACGGTAGAGGACGAGGGAATAACGGGATCCCTACTAAGCATAGCGCAGGCAGTAAAGGCCAAGCCACGCAGTGGCGTTGTAATTGCGCAGGTGCTGAGGATAGCTAGGTTCGGCAGCCTGAAGCCCAAGAACGTTGTAGTGCCAGGTCCCATGGTAGACTACGTAGTTGTCGCGCCGAGGGAGAAGCACTGGCAAAGCGCCACTATAGACCTTGACAGGAGGGTTAGCGGCGATATAATCACGCCCATCCATAGAGCGATGGTTACCCACCACCCCTTGGATACAAGGAAGGTCATAGCTAGGAGGACACTGCTAGCTATGATGGAGGACGTTGTAGAGAAGGGAGGCCCCATAGTAGTTAACCTTGGAGTAGGCATCCCCAGCCTAGTAGCCAATGTCGCCGTCGAGGAAGAGGTAATGGATCTACTAGAGGTAACAGTAGAGTCGGGACCCTGGGGCGGCCTGCCACTCCTAGGACCCGACTTTGGAGTTGCCATAGGCCACTACGCGGTGCTCAGCATACCAGACCAGTTCACCGTCTACGAAGGCGGGATAATTGACGCGGCGAGCCTAGGATTCCTACAGGTGGACAAGAACGGTAACGTGAACCCAAGCATGCTTCCAGGCAGACTACCCGGCCCCGGAGGCTTTTCCGTAATAGCGGCCGGAGCCCCCAAACTCTACTTCTCAGGCGGGTTCACCGCAGGTAGAAGAGATATACGAGTAACGGAGGACGGCTTGAGAATAGTGAGCGACGGCCCTATAATCAAGTTCGTCAATAACGTCTACAAGATTGTCTATAACCCGAAGGCGGCTAGGAAACATGTGGACCAGGAGGTCCTGTATATTACTGAAAGAGCGGTGTTCAAGCTAGAGAATAACGGGTTAAGACTTGTAGAGATAGCTCCCGGCGTAGACTTAGAACGCGATGTTATCAGTAAAATGGAGTTTGAGCCTTTAATTAAGGGTTCTATCGAGGAGATGGATAAGAGAATATTTAGGATGGGTAGAATGGGTATAAAGAAGGAGATCATGGAAGCTATCAGGAGGTGATAAGTCGAGGGAAGAACGTCTCCTCTCTATCAAGCCTATCTAAGGCTGGATGCTATATGCCATAATGGGTCGCCTACGTAGTGGAGCCTTTTGACGGCTCTCCCTCTCCTCTTCTCCCCTGCCGCTTTAGCTAGCTCGTCTGCCGGCATCTCCGCTATTCCCACCATGACGGGTGCCCGTGTGTCCTGGTATAGTACTGCTACTACATCGCCCTGGTTGAAGCTGCCCTCAACAGCTCTGACGCCAGGGATCATTAGGTGCGCGCCTCTCGCGAGGGCTAGAGTAGCTCCTTTGTCCACCAATACTCTGCCGTGCATCCACTCGCTCCCCTTCGTGGAGAGGCAGTGTATTGTTGGTGCTAGGACCCCGGTTATCCTAGCAAGGCATGCCACACCATCCACCAGGTAAACCTTGTACTTCTTTCCTCCAACCTCTACCTCAACCAGCTCCACGCTACTCTTCCTCGTGAAAGGCGGCTCACCGAGCCCCGACGCCTCCTCCAGGAGCAACTTAACCTCGCGCTTGCTAAGCGGGTGCCGCCTAACCACCCTGAACTCTCCGCTAGACATACCGCTGCACCTCATAGCCACACCGCTAAAGGCGTAGTCGCCCGCTATCCCCCTGCCCCGTTATTCCTTAAATCCTCTCACGCCGCGACTCCCGCTTGGATAGATGGGGCGTGGGGTGAGGAGCGGCTTGACCATAAACCTGCCGACCCTAAGAATGCTAGGAGAATACCTGGATACCCCTGTACTCGTGAAGCTAAGGGGAGGCGTCGGGATAAAGGGTAAACTAAAGACATACGATCAACACCTTAACATAGTGCTCAGCGACGCCGAGGAGATAAGCGAACAGGGAACCAGAAGGCTAGGCCTAGTACTAATCAGGGGCGACACGGTCGCCGTTATAAGCCCCGCAGCCTAGGTGTAGCACACCCGTGGAGGGCGACATCAAGACCCTTAGCGTATAGCGTGGGCCCTGTGGAGGTGGAGCGTGATGGGTAAGGGAACCCCTAGCATGGGCAAGCATGGTAGGAGTAAAAGCCACATAGTATGTAGAAGGTGTGGAAGAAGGAGCTTCAACGTTGCCAAAGGCTACTGCGCGGCCTGCGGCTTCGGGAGAAGCAGGAGGATGAGGCGGTACAGCTGGCAGAACAAGAAGTATAACAGGATAAGAATAGTATGACGAGAATCTGAGGGGATTGAAGAGCCTAAAAACTAAGACCTGTATGGGTGCCATAAGCTGCGGCAGCGCCTCTCCTTCCTACTTACACTCCTGGTAGTATCCTTGCTATCCGTGTAAGGACCCTTCTCCCCCTCTTAGTTACCAATACTAGGTCCTCTATCCTGACCCCGAACCTGCCAGCTATGTAGACTCCTGGCTCCACCGTTACTATCATTCCAGGCTCGAGTACGTCCTGGCTGCCAGGCCGCAGGTACGGCTTCTCATGGATCTCTACGCCGACGCCGTGTCCCGTGCCGTGTATAAAGAACCTGGCAAGCCCTCTCCTCTCGAGGACTCTCCTCGCAGCGGCGTCAACGTCTCTAGCCTCGACGCCGGGTGCGACCGTGTCTGCAGCCTCGCCTAGAGCCTCCTCTACGGCTTCAAGAACCTCGCGGAACTGGCTCGGCGTTGACCCGCCCCACCAGAGAGTCCTAGTTAAATCGCTATGGTACCCGTCGACAACTGCTCCTAGGTCGAAGAGCACGGGGCCCGGATGGCCTAGTGTTGTAGCGGTGGGCTGGTGATGCGGGTAGGCAGTGTTAGAATAGAACGCCGCTATCGAGGGGAAAGCCTCTCGCCACGCGCCCCGCCGCCTCACGCTACATTCTATAACCGCTGCTGCCTGCTCCTCACTGACCCCCTCTCCTAGGGAGTCTATAGCGTCGCCGAGAGCCTCTTCAGCTATCCTCTGAGCCTCCTCGATCCTGTCAGCCTCTTCAGGGCTCTTCACACTCCTAACCCTGGAGACCACGCTGCTGGCGTCGCCCACACCCAGGTGCTCTCTTAGCTTTGCAGCTGCCGGCTCCTGCAGCCACTCGAGGTCTGCCCCCAAACCACTGCAGTCCCCTAGTACGGCCTTGAGGGCCTCGCCCAGGTTAGAGGCCTCGATGAGTGCACCGCGGGGCACGTCAACCCTCTTGAGGGCCTCGCCTCCCCTATAGAAGGCCTTAACCTCGAAATCGCCTGGAGCGAGGCTAAGAGCCCTATGATAGTCTAGGAGGGGCACCAGCCAGATGTTGCCACATTCCCCGCTCAATACAAGAGCCCCGCTCGGCATCTTAACCCCTAGTGTATACACGAGGTTCGCTTCGCCCGCCAGTACAAGGCCTTTAAAGCCCACCGACTCAGCAGCAGCTACGAGCCTACGCTGGTTACTAGCCCAGGGCTCTCCCATAACGCGCAATACCTCCACACCACCCACGCACTTAACCAGGGCGCCCGGCACTAAACAAAGGGCGCCTCCAAGGCTTAGATCGCTTGCCACTAACCGAGTCAGACCCGCGGGGATGGAATAGGAGTGGGCTTGGAGGGTTGATGGGAGCCTTGGCGTTCCTATACAGGGAACCCCTAGAGGATCCTGGCGCCGAGCTCAGGAAGCTGATAAAGGAGGAACCCGTCATAGTGGTGCCCGGCGTCTACAACGCTGCAGTGGCTCTGCTAGCCGAGAGGATGGGCTTCAAGACTCTATACCTCTCGGGCGCGGCGCTGACGGGCAGCCTAGCGATGCCGGACCTCGGCCTGATAACACTGAGCGAGGTGGCCCTTTTCACGAGTTACATAGCTAGAGTGACTAGGACCCCCATCATAGTAGATGCCGACACGGGATTCGGGGAGGCGATAAACGTTCAGAGGACAGTCAGGGAGCTGGAGTCTGCCGGTGCAGCCGCGATCCAGATAGAGGATCAGGTGTTGCCAAAGAAGTGTGGACACCTGCAGGGTAAGGAGCTGGTCTCTCCGGAGGACATGGTGAAGAAGATAGTCGCAGCAGTGGAGGCTAGGAGGAAGGAGACAGTAATAATAGCCAGGACCGACGCCAGGGGAGTCGAGGGGCTGGAAGCTGCTATAGAGAGGGCCCAGCTCTACATAGAGGCCGGAGCAGACGTGATATTCCCAGAGGCTCTACAGAGCCTAGACGAGTTCAAGGAGTTCGCACGCAAAGTAAGGGCTCCACTGCTAGCCAATATGACTGAATTCGGCAAAACACCCTACATAACTGTCGACGAGTTCCGAGAAGCAGGCTACAAGATAGTAATCTTCCCAGTGACAACCTTCAGGGCGTCTATGAAGGCTAGCCTAGAGATGCTTAGAGAGATAAAGGAGAGGGGCACGCAGAAGCATGTTCTCGACAAGCTCATGACTAGGAAGGAATTCTACGAGTTAATAGGCTACTATGACTACGAGGAGGCGGACAGGAGGATAGCCGAGAAGGCAGCCAGGATAGTAGAGAAGTTCAAAGCAGGAAAAGAGGAGTCAAAGGGTTAAAGGCTTGCATCCCCGGAGATGCTCCCAGTGAGAGGACCAGGCGGAGGTGAAGGAGGGATGGGTGGAAGGCAGAGAACCACTCTATTCATGGAGACTAGCAGGAAGCAGGAAGAGGAGTCTAAGAGGAAGAGTAAAAAGGGTAAGAAGAAGTGAGTAGCAGGTGCGACTCCTGGCCCCCGAAAAGGCGGAGCCAGCCCCTCGCCGTAGCGGTCCCAGGCAGCGTTTTATCAGTGGAGCACGGCCTCCAGGCTAAGACGTTTAAAGCTGGAATAATAGGTAGAGCCTTAGCCATATACAGGGTAGACGAGGTAATAGTTTATCGCGACCCCGACACCGATAGGAGCGATCAGAACCTATTAGCCCTGCTTCTAGGCTACATGGCTACACCGCCGCACCTCAGGAAGAAGCTGTACCCCCTCGATGATAGGCTCCGCTACGTAGGTCTCCTACCGCCGCTGCGCATCGCGAGCCACGACGCACCCCTGAGGCCTCAATCTGGAGCCGTGATGGAGGGCTTGGTGGAGGAGTGCAGCGGGCGAAGCTGCAGGGTCTACCTGGGAGGGCTGGGGGATGGCGTTCTAAGGGCGAGGCGGAGCCTAAGGGAAGGGGATGTAGTTACGGTTCGCATCATAGCGGCTCGGAGAGGCGTAATCGAGGTTGAGGAGGCTAGCTGGGGCAACGTCTATACAGGTTTTGCCGTTAGGAGGGCTGGCAGGCTTGAAGGCCTGGTGTCTAGCTACCGGAAGAGAGGGTTTAGGGTCGTAGCGGCAAGCAGGCTCGGCGACTGCATTAGCGAGCCCCGGATCCAGTCTAGGCTTGTTTCGATGCTCGGGGACGCCGTGTTAGTAGTATTTGGCGGGCCCCGTAGGGGAGTACTAGAGTTTACATCGCCTCGCATGTACGACGCTGTAGTCAATTTCATCCCTTGGCAGGGAGTAGAGACTGTAAGGACCGAGGAAGCGCTTCACGCCTCCCTCTCGCTAATAAACATGCTAGCTGAGGCCCAGCTTTTTAGCTCCCTTGACGAGCGTGGAGAGGAGGAATTAAAGAGGTCGGGCGGTAACCGGGATTGAGGCTCGGGAGGGGTGCCACTGGATGGGTGCTAGGAAGAAGAGGGCGCCACGTAGAGGCAGCCTAGGGTTCTCGCCGAGGAAGAGAGCGTCAAGACTGGTACCCAGGGTGAAGACGTGGCCCCAGATAGACCTAGGTGAGCCGAAGCTACTAGCCTTCCTAGGTTACAAGGCTGGCATGACCCACGCATACGTAGTCGACGACAGGCCTAACAGCCCCACCTATGGAAACGAGATAATGGTTCCCGTAACAGTAATTGAGACCCCCCCACTCTTCGTATTAGCCGTTAGACTCTACGGTTTCGACCCCAACAGGGGCCTCTACACGCTAGGCGAGGCATGGACATACCCGCCCCCCGAACTAGAGCTTGAAAGGAAGGTCAAAACCCTGGGAAGCTTTGACCCGGAGAAGAAGATTAAGGAGCTGGAGGCCCTGCTAGGCGAGGCGCGCGACGTTAGAGTGCTAGTAGCCACACAGCCTAAACTCGTCGGGGGCCTTAGCAAGAAGAAGCCAGACATACTAGAAGTGAAGGTGGGCGGCGTAAGCGACGTGTCAAAGCTGTTCGAGTACGCTTCATCTAAGCTAGGCGAACTAGTAGACGTCAGGGAGGTGTTCACGCCAGGCCAGCTAGTCGACGTCATAGCAGTAACTAAGGGCAAGGGATTCCAAGGCGTGATAAAGAGGTGGGGCGTCAAGGAGCTACCCAGATGGCATAAGCACAGGAAGGGTAGCAGGAGGATAGGAGCCAGAAGCCTGGGCAAGGGAACTTGGTGGGAGACCCCCCAGGCGGGCCAGACAGGCTACCACAGGCGCACCGAATACAATAAGAGAATACTCATGATAGACGATGACGGCTACAAGGTAACCCCCGCAGGGGGCTTCCTACACTATGGCATAGTAAGGAGCACATTCACCATGCTAAGCGGCAGCATCCCCGGCCCCGCCAAGAGACCAATAATACTGAGATGGCCTGTAAGGCCGCCGAAGTGGTACCTGAAGATGATCGCCGAGAAGGGAGTGAAGCCGCCGCAGATCACCTATATAAGCCTCACGAGCAAGCAGGGCAACTAACGCTATGCATGGGGGTGAATACGGGTCATGGCAGAGATATACACGGGCCTAGCACTATACCTTAGAGAACCCGTAATAGTACCGGTGTTCAGCGAAGCAGGTGACGAGATAGACAAGGTTGTGCTGCCAGACGTATTCAGGTTACCGGTGAGAAAAGACCTAATAAAGAGAGTCTTCCTAAGCGAGTTCACCGCCAGGCTGCAGCCCAAGGGAAGGGATCCCATGGCCGGTAGAAGGAGCAGCGCCGTAAGCCTAGGCCCTGGCCACGGACTAGCAAGGGTGCCGAGGATAAAGGGCACTAGCAGAGCGGCTCTAGTCAACATGGCCCGGGGCGGCAGAGCGGCCTTCCCGCCCCGAGTAGAAAAGGTTCTCCACGAAAGGGTAAACAAGAAGGAGAAGAGGCTCGGCACCGCTAGCGCGCTGGCAGCGACGACAATGCCAGCCCTCGTCAGGGAGAGGGGGCACAGGTTCACAGCTAAACAGCTTCCAGTAATAGTGGACAGCTCGGTGCTGGAAAAGGTATCCTCCGTCAGGGCTGCAATAGAGCTACTCCAGAAGCTAGGAGTATATGACGACGTAGTCAGGGCAAAGGAGAGAGTAAGGTGGAGGGCTGGAAAGGGTAAAATGCGGGGCCGCCGCTACAAGCATCCCAGGAGCATACTATTCATAGTCGAGGACAGAAGTAGCCCCTTCGCGCTGGCAGTAAAGGGGCTCCCAGGAGTCGACGTAGCAGAGCCGGCACAGGTGAACGTGCTGCAGCTGGCGCCCGGAGGCCAACCAGGCAGGCTCACCGTTATCACCACCGGAGCACTCAAAGGCCTAGAGGATAGGTTCAAGGTGGTGCTTCCATGAGCGAGGCGCCAATAGAGATAATAATAAGGGTCCACGTGAGCGAGAAGAGCCTGCGTCTCCTAGAGGAGCAGAACACGATAACATTCATAGTGAGGAGGGACGCCAGCAAGCCTCAGATAAAGAGGGCGGTAGAGAAGCTCCTAGGAGTCAAAGTAGTAAAGGTCAACACGTTGATAACCCCCCGCGGCGAGAAGAAGGCCTACGTGAAAATCTCGCCCGAGTATAACGCGAGGGATGTCGCAGCGAAGCTGGGAGTAGTCTAAGCTAGAGGCGTGGTAAAGAGGGAAGGAAGAAGGGTTAAGAGGTAGACGAGTCCTCTCTTCATTCTCCCTCCTTCTACTCTTCCTCTATCTGCGGCCCCCACTTCGGCGGCTTCGGGCCCACGTTCTCGACGATCTCCATAACCTTTTCCGCTATCTCTATGAATGCCTTGCTGGCCTCGCTATCGGGGTACTCTAGGAAGAATATCTTGCCAGAGTCATTCGCCTCTCTTATTCTCGGGTCTAATGGTACTCTACCTAGGAATGGTATGCCGTACTGCTCCGCTATTTCCTCCGCGGCGCCCCTACCAAATATGTAGTGTATACTCCCGTCGCTACACCTGTAGTAACTCATATTCTCAACAACTCCTATCACGGGAGCTTCGAGGCGCTTGGCGAAGCTCACACTCTTCTTGACCACGCTCTTCGCTACCTCGCTAGGTATAGTTACGACGATGAAGCCGGTCAGCCTGGGTATTATCTGGGCTATTGTGAGTGCCTCGTCACCAGTGCCTGGAGGGAGGTCTATTAATAGATAGTCCAGGTCGCCCCAGTCGACATAGGCTAGAAGCTCCCTAATAGCTCTAGTCTTGATTGCGCCCCTCCAGATCAAGGGGATCTCGTCCTGCGGCAGCAATAGGCCGATGCTAGCAACCTTTATTCCCGGGGGAGCCACCGCCGGTATCATCGTGCCGTCCGGCTTAGCCTGGAGACCCAGCCCCGTGGGCAGACCCAGCATCTTATGAACGCTAGGCCCGTGAACGTCTGCGTCGAACACGCCTACTTTCTTGCCTTTAAGTGCGAGAGCTGCTGCAAGGCTAGTGGTGACAAAGCTCTTACCTACACCCCCCTTGGTACTTATGACCGCGATTTTGTATCGAATCCTCCTCATGTTTCTAACTATCCTCATCTGCTGGTCTTGGATCGCCCTCATCCTCTCAGCTATAGCCTTATACTCGCCGCGACTCACCCTCAAACCGCCGCCTGATCTATGGGACAACTCCGGCGTCACACCCCCAGCTAGAAGGAGGAATGGTAAAACACGGGTTTAATAGGGAGATCCTTCCAGCTACCGCTTCATGCTAGCGAGAGCCCTGACGACTTCAAGCTTGCTGAAAACACCCACAAGCTCGCCGCCGTCGACGACTGGCAGCACGCCTATCCTCTCCCGATACATAAGTGCTGCAGCCTCTGCAGCGTCCATGTCGGGCTCCACAGTAATAGGGTTAGGAGTCATAATGTCCTCGGCGAGCTGAATAGTGTAGAACCTCGTCCCTCCTCTCCCCTTAATAAATGAGGGTCCCCTCCTTATCGGAGTAGCCAGGAAGGCTAGATCCCTCTTAGCTATAACCCCAAGCAGCTTACCGTTCTCGTCGACCACTAAAACCTTACCCGCCGGGTCAACGGATACAAGGCGGCTAACATAGAAGACGCTATGGCCAGGATTTACAGTAGAGAAGTCCCTCCTCATCATATCGCCGACAGTAAAAGATCCAGCATACTTAGAAGCAAACGCCTTTAAGAGATCAGTCCTAGTTATTATGCCCGATAACTCGCCAAGCGAATTAACAACAGGCAGCCCACCGACACCATACTTAAGCATAGTAGAGGCAGCAGTTCTAACAGTACGAGTGGGCTCTACGGTAATAGGATCCCTAGTCATAACCTCCCCTATCCGTATCAAGTCCGCAGGCCTCGACGGATACCTATTAACCAGAGCGTCAGCTACATCACTAACAGTTATGATGCCTTCAACCCTATTACTCTCGTCGACCACAACAAGCCTGCCAATATTCTTACTCAGCATAAGCTTTCTAGCTCTGCTCAGAGGCTCCTCAGGCCTAACAGTGTAGACCTGACGAGTCATGTAGCTAGATACTCTAGGCCCCATCATTCACCACTTCCAGCCCTACGCGAACCCCCAAGAAATATGGGGGGTTTAAGGTAAAACAGCGGGGGACAGCCCAAGCCCCGGGGGAGGGAAGCTCTTAGTGTCCTCCCGAAACACTGCTAGGGCGATACTCTAGACTAATGCTAGGGTGGGGGGGCCTAGTTGTTAGAGTTCCTCGAGTGCTATAGCTACTACGGCGTCTCTCTCCGTTATTATGCCTAGGATCTCGTCCTTGTCCCTCACTAATAGGTAGTCTGTCTGCGTGTTTAGCATGACACGTATTGCCTCGCTTATTGATGCCTCCGGCGGTATAGTGTAGTACTCGGGTGTCATAACCACGTATACTGGAACCTGTAGAACTTCTTCCATGCTGCCGTTCGCAGTGTACTTGAAGGCTTCGTGGTTGCCGAAGAAGGATACATAGTCTTTGGCGCTTATCATTCCCTTAATCTCTCCCGTTTCTGCGTTTACCACTGGAAGCCTTCTGAATCCGTGCCTGACCATGAGCTCGGCTGCTTTCTTCAGGGGAGCCTCGGGTTCCACGGTTACTAGGCTGCGCGTCATTATCTCTTCTACTTTCCTGTCGACATTGACGTCTGAGAACTCTCTTAGAACGTCTCTCTCGGTTACGACACCATACACGGTGCCGTCATGGTAGACTACTGGCAGGAAGCCCACTCCCTCCCTAACCATAACCTCCAGTATCTCATCTATCTTGGCGTCTATCGGCACGCTAGTGGGCGTGGGATTCATTATACTGGCTACGCTCTCCTTTCTAAGCGCATTGTATAGGTTGCCTCCATGCCTGTTAACCACTATATTATAGTACTCGCCGCCTCCAAGATAGTTTACCAAATCCATGGCTAACAGGACCCCGATTAGGGCCTCCTTACCGTCTATGACGGTCAAGCCCCTCACACGGCTACCAGCAATCTTCTCGGCAGCTTCAAGTATTGGAGTGCTCTTATACACACTCACTGCAGGCCTGCTAGCTATCCTCCTCGCATCTCCCTCGCGCTCCCTAATCCGCTGGCTCCAGTTAGGGCTTCCATCAGCCCTAACCCAGCGGATCCCCTCAGGCCTACTCCTAGGCACTACTTTGCTAGGAGGCCTCACGTACCTAGGAGCGCCACCCCGGACTCCGCCCTTCATCCCCCAACACCCTCCAGTAGGAGCCGCGCCACGTCCTCCCTGTCAATGATGCCCACTAGCCTTCTATTAGATTTTGACTCAACGACAGGAATGCGGCCCACTCCCCTCTCTATCATGCTCCTCGCCACCTCAATCATACTAGTCCAAGTGAACGCATAAACTACATCGCTATTCATGACGTCGCGAACCCTTGGGCCGCTGGATGCTTCCAGCTCGACCCTCGTGTAGCCTCCACGCAGGAGATCGTACTGCGTTATAATGCCTACTAGCCTCCCCTTCTTGTCTACAACAGGGAACCCGGCATAGCGCCTTTCCGTCATGAGCTTCCATACCTTAGATACGGGATCCTCGGGGGAGACTGTAACTACATCGCGAGTCATTACCTCGTCGGCGTAAACGCTCTCCAGCGCCCTAGCAGCCTTCTCGATGCCAAGCTCTATGAAACTCTCAAGCCCTATGAACCCCATGTAGATGCCCCGTTCGACCACGGGGGCGTACCACTCGTCTGCTCGTAGCATGAGTCTCAGCGCCTCCTCGCCGCTCTGAGAGGGTGAAAGGATAACGGGGGGATCATCAAGTAGAGATGAGGCATTGGCCTCGCTCTTCCTACTGGCAGTTGCAAGCAGGACGGAACTACGGTATACAACGCCGTGTAACTTGCCAGCGCTGTCCACAACAGCTACAATCCTTGCACCCGTCTCCCTGAGCACCCTCCTAATCTCCCCAGCGCTAGCGCTGGGGGGCACCTCTGGGACGTTAACGCGCTTCAGAGAGGAAACACTAACACTCCTCAGCACGGGGGATAGAAAACTCAAGCGGCCCCCCACCATGAATAAACTAGTATCGGAGCGGTCTTGATAAGAGAAGTATTACCAGATGTACAATGCGGGAGCGTATATAAGCCGGGGAGGCGGCGAGCCGCCGCAGAACTAGCCTTGCCTACTTCCTAACTGTTACCAGGCCGCCTATCGCCTGACCAGGCAGGTGCGGCTTGAACCTGACCTCCACTACACCGTTCCTCTTACCATGGAGCCTCAGAACCCTTCCTTTATACGTGTTGCCGTGTTTATCCCTGTAAACCGCTATGCCGCCCACGAAGACGCCGGCCTCCTTTGGGTCGACGCTCACTAGTTTAACGAGGACGCTCTGGGCATACTGCCTGCCCCCGCCGAGCCTGTAACCCATTATCACGCCGGTAGCCTCCCTAGCCACCACTAGCCACCTCCCTTAGGGCTCCCCGGGCATCCCCGGGTCAACTGGGAAGCCTTAAATAACGGCGGGGGAGGCCTACTCGCGGCTCGCCGCGGTAGCCGAGCGTAGAGGCTGCCACGCTGATTACACTAGCAGCAGCTTCAAGCTTCCACTTCTTCCATGACCCACTCCAGTCCTTGTGGCTCCACAGCGGCCTGCCCCAGTAACCGTCGAGTATAACCTCCCTAGCCCCTAGCAGCATAGCCAGCAGCACCGCCCTATCGCCATCGGTGAAGCCCAGGGGCCCCACTATGCAGGGATAAGCCGGGGGGGCCTGGCTAGTGAAGATAATACTAGCATGTGTAGGCGGATATCTATGCCAGTTATCTGCGTGTAAATGAACCAGGTAAACCCAGGAAACGTGGTGCGCCATAGAGAGCAGCCTTAGAGAGGCATCCATATCCCCCGCAACATACTCCACTCGAACCCCCGATTCAAGAGCCCTACCCAGGCCCCCCTCAGGCGCCGCAAAAACCTCGCACTCCTCGGCGAACAAGGCCGCAGGCCCCGCGATACACACTCTAGAGCCCTCGACACGCTCCCTCAGCGTCAAGAGAAGCCTACAGGTATCAAGAGGGTCGCAGCCTGCCCTGGCCTGCGCTTCAAG
>JALTZJ010000008.1 GCA_027046245.1 Acidilobaceae archaeon | reverse complement strand
GAGATAGGCTTCCCCAGCGCCGCCCAGCTCTACGCCGGCCCCGGGATCCTAGCTGCTACATCCCCGGGGCCGGCGTAGAGCTGGGCGGCGCTGGGGAAGCCTATCTCAGCAACGTAGAGGTCCCCTACATAGTGGGCTGCTCTCGGCTCTAGGAGGCCCCTCTTGACCCAGTGCATAGTCACAGTGGCGTCGCTCCTCGCAGCCTCGCCCTCCACAGCACCGGTATCGGCGTCGAGGCCGCTGGGCACGTCTACGCTGAGCCTGTAGCCCTGGCTCCCATTGTAGGCCCTCAGCAGCTCCAGCACCGGGCCCCGAGGGGCGCCCCTGCTGCCCACGCCGAGGAGCGAGTCAACCACGGCATCGTAGCCCTCCAGCGCCGGGGCCTCGCCACGGTAGGGCTCGACCCTAACCCCCTCTACTCCCCTCAGGCTGTGGAGCATGAGCCTCACATCTCCCCTGGAGACCTCGCCTTCACCCCTAAAAGCCAGGTAAACGTCGACCTTGGCGCCCCTAAGCGCCATCCTCCTAGCAGCAGCTAGGCCATCGCCACCATTGCCTCCCCTACCCGCGAGGACAGCAACCCTGGCACCCCTCAAGCCCCCCAACACGCACTCAAGGAGGGAGGCGACGGCGGCGCCAGCAGATTCCATTGCAAGGCTAAGAGGGTAGCCACGATACTCGCTATTCCCCTCCCAAGCCCTCACATCCTCTACACTGACAGGCTCAAACACATCTCCCCTATACAATCCAGGGCAAGCCAAGACCCGCCACCAGCATCCTCCACACGCAGACCCGCAATTATAGGAGAGGGGCTCTGCCCCCAGTGATATACAGTGCCAGAACTATTACCCCGGGATCCCGTTATTACGGCGCTGGGGGTGGCGGGGGCATGCCCGAGCTGAGGAGGACCGTGGAGGTCCCGGAGATACCCGTGGTGGAGAGCATAGAGTTGCCCGCCAAGGAGACAGCCGTGATAGTAGTGGATATGCAGAACGACTTCGTCAAGCCCGAGGGCAAGCTATTCGTACCCAGCGCCCCGGCAACAGTGGAGCCGATAAAGAGGCTCCTAGAGAAGGCCAGAGCAGCGGGGGTAAGGATATTCTACACCCAGGACACCCACTGGGAGGGAGACCCCGAATTCAAGATCTGGGGGGAGCACGTCCTCTACGGCACCTGGGGCTGGGAGATCATAGACGAGCTAAAACCCGACGAGGAGAAAGACATAGTAGTGAGGAAGACTAGGTACGATGGCTTCTACGGCACCCCCCTAGACGACCTCCTCAGAGTCTACGGGATAAAGAACACCGTAATAGTAGGGACAGTGGCGAACATATGCGTACTCCACACAGCAGCCAGCGCCGCCCTACGCTGGTACAAGGTAGTAGTACCCATGGACGGCATAAGCGCCCTCAACGACTTCGACTACCACGCAGCCCTCAGACAGATAAGCTTCCTATACCGCGGCACCATAGTGAAGAGCGTTGACGGCATACACTTCAAGTAGAAAGTGGGATACGTTGATTTCACTGTTTTAGTTTAGGATTTAACTGTGGGGCTGTGAAGATTTCCGGCGGCCACGACCCCTCCCCTCTCGGAGGGAGGGGGGTGAGGACCGCTTCGCTGGCCAGAGCCCCTCTCTCCCTTGTTACTCCTAAAGGTGGCTCTTCTATTCAGCATATATCTAGGAGTACACTATAATCTCCCTTTATCCTATGGCTGCTTGGTCTGCGGGCGTTGGGGTGCTGTGTTGGGATGGCTGGTGAGGGGTTCAAGCCTAGGATTGAGGAGAAGCGCTGGGATCCCCGCATGGAGGAGGAGCTTCTCAGGCTCTGGGAGAGCGAGGGCTTGTACCGGTCGAGCCTGGACCCCGAGGATCCTAGGGAGGTTATAGTTATTGATACTCCTCCTCCGTATCCGAGCGGTAAATGGCATGTCGGCGGGGCTGCGCATTATGTTCAGATCGATATGATTGGCCGGTACTTCCGGTTGAAGGGGTATAATGTTGTTCTGCCGTTCTACGCTGACCGTAACGGGCTCCCAGTGGAGGTGCAGGTCGAGAAGACGTATGGGGTCGTCGCCCACGAGATGGCTAGGACTCCTGAGGGTAGGGAGAGGTTCCTCCAGCTGTGTAGGGAGTTCCTGGATAGGGTTGAGGGGGAGATAGTCGAGATTTGGCGGAGGCTGGGCTGCAGCTTCGACTACTGGAGGGACGGCACCGATAGCCCCGCCTACAGGGAGATGACGCAGGCGACCTTCATAGAGTTGTGGAAGAAGGGCTTGATCTACGAGGCTGAGAGGCCCGTCAGGTGGTGCCCCAGGTGTAGGACTACGCTAGCTGAAGCCGAGATCGAGGAGAAGGAGGAGGAGGACTACATTTACTACGTGAAGTATAGGCTGAAGGATGACGGGAGGGACTTGATAGTTGCTACCACGAGGCCCGAGCTGATAGCGGGCTGTGCCGCCCTGGCGTATCACCCCGAGGATGAGAGGTATAAGGGGCTCGCGGGTAAGAAGGCGATAGCCCCCATCTACGGCCACGAGGTCGCGATAGTCGAGCACCCGAGCGTCGACCCCAACTTCGGCACCGGCCTCATGATGGTCTGCAGCTACGGCGACGAGAGGGACGTGCAGCTATTCATGGAGCTGGGCTTGAAGCCCCGGGTGGTGATAGGCGAAGACGGCCGCATGCTGCCGGAGGCAGGACCCCTCGCCGGGCTGCCCGTGAGGGAGGCTAGGAAGAGGATGGCTGAGATCCTCGAGAGGGAGGGGCTTCTAGTCAAGAAGGAGAGGATAAGGCACAAGGTCCCCATATGCTGGCGCTGTAAGACGCCCCTGGAGATAATACATAGGAGGGAGCTGTTCCTAAGGCAGCTCCCCTACAAGGAGACCGTTAAGAAGCTGGCGGATGAGATGGAGTTCAGGCCTGAGATGCATAAGAGGAAGCTCCTCGACTGGGTCGAGAGCATAAAGATGGACTGGCCTATAAGCAGGGACCGCTACTACGGCACCGAGATACCCCTCTGGACCTGCACCAGCTGTGGGGCCAAGCTTGTGCCGGAGCCCGGCCGCTACTACAGGCCCTGGAAGGAGGAGCCCCCCTGGGAGAGGTGCCCCGAGTGCGGGGCTCCGAGGGAGGCCCTCGTCGGTGAGAAGAGGGTCTTCGACACCTGGTTCGACAGCAGCATAACCCCGCTCTACGTCACCCGCTGGTACCATGACAGGAGGTTCTACGAGAAGGCCAAGGATAGGGTGTTGAGGCCGCAGGGCCAGGACATTATCAGGACGTGGCTCTACTATAGCGTGCTCAGGGTGTGGCAGCTCACTAGGCGCCCAGCCTTCCGCTGGGTCAGGATAACCGGGATGGGCCTCGACCCTACGGGGAGGGCTATGCATAAGAGCCTGGGCAACGTGATACCCCCGGAGCCCTACATAGAGAAGTACGGGGCCGACGCCTTCCGTTACTGGGCAGCCGTCGCAGCTAAGCTGGGCTACGACTACAGGTTCAGCGAGGACAAGATAAAGACTGGGAGGAACTTCGCCACGAAGCTCTGGAACGTAGCTAGGTTTATAAGCCAGTTCCCGGAGCCCGGGGAGGGCTACAAGCTCACGTTCACCGACAGGGCCTTCCTGGCTCTTGCCGACGAGGTGCTCGAGGAGGTTGACAAGGCCTACAGTGGTCTCGACGTCTTCGAGCCCGGTTTGAAGCTCTACGAGCTCGGCTGGGACGTGCTGGCCAGCAACTACCTAGAGCTGGTCAAGGATAGGGCCTACAATAGGGAAGCCGCCTTCCCTGAGGATGAGCAGAGGGGTGCCTGGAAGACGCTGCACGAGATGCTGAAGCGCACCGTGACGGCTCTGAGCCCGATAATGCCCTTCGTCACCGACGCCATACACCGCCGCCTCTACGGCGGCAGCGTCCACACGCAGAGCTGGCCCGAGCCCTTCATGGAGCCCGGCGAGGAGAGGAGGAAGCTGGCCGAGGCGGCGAGACTCATAATGCAGGTCAACAGCGGCGTCTGGACCCTCAAGAGGAGGAGGGGCATGAGGCTAAACGAGCCCTTGAAGGGCAAGCTCCTAGTCCCCGAGTCTATAGCAGGGGCCGCGAGGGACCTCGCAGGCCTCCACAAGGTCGTGGTGGAAGCCTACACTGAAGCCCCGGCTGAAGGTGAGGAGGTTGCGCCCGGAGTCTACTACGTGGAGGAGGCCTGAAGCACTTCCTTACTCACATTTTCTCTAGGGGCTCCACCCCTAGCAGGCTTAGGCCCTCCGCCAGCGTGTCCCTTACTAGCTTCACTAGGGCCGCCTTAGCGTGCCTGGCCCCCTCGTCTAGCTCGTGTATGACGCTGTCCTTCTGGTACCAGCTGTTGAACTCGTCCGCCAGTCTGAGCAGGTAGCTGGCCAGGTCCTCGGGTGCTAGGTCGTCTGCGGCCTTAGCTGCTACCAGAGGGAAGCGTAGGGCCTCTACTAGCAGCTCTCTCCTGTCCCCCTCAGCGAGGGCTGCTGGACGGGCCTTCAGGTAGTCTATGGGCCCGTGCTTCTCCAGTATGCTGTTCGCCCTTGCATGCGTGTACTGTAGGTAGGGGCCACTATTCTCCTTGAAGTCGAGCACCTTCTCCAGCTGCAGTGTTATCGGCTTAGCCCTCCCAGGCCTTACGAGGGCGAACCTCACTGCGCCTACTGCTACAGCCTCTGCAACCCTCTCCACGAACTCCTCGGAGGCTCCCGGGTTCCTTTCCCTGACCTCGACAGCCGCCCTCGCCTTGGCCTCGTCGAGAACCTCGTCTAGGGCAACATATTCTCCTCTTCTGCTCCTCATCCTCCTCCCGGGGAGCCTGACTATCTCGTAGTCGTAGTGGAGCATGTTGAGGGCCTCCCTCCTATAGCCGAGGCCTAGGAGTGCCAGCCTCACTTGGAGCTGGGGCAGCCTCTGATCCGCTCCCACGACATTGACGACGCTGTCAGCCCCTGTAGCCTCGAACTTGTAGATGCTATACGCTATGTCCCTGGTTGTGTAGAGAGTGGTGCCATCGCTCCTAACCAGTATGAGTGGTGGTATCTCGAAGCCCCTCGGCAGGGGCATCCTGCTCCTGACTTCGGAGTCGGGCTCGACAAGCTCCCTGATTATCCTTGGGATGTCAAGGGCCTCCGCCCCCTTATAGATAATGTGGTACCTGCTCCTCCGGGCCTCCTCTATCACTCTAGCCACTCTACCGCTCCAGACGAGCCAGCTCTCCCAGTCCCAGGCGTCGAAGGAGACCCCGAACCTCTCCAGAGTCTCCCTGAAGCCCTCTAACACGGCCTCAGCTATACCCCGAACCAGGCTCTTCTCAGGCTCGAGCCCCGCCTCGTAGCGCCTCATTATCCCGGCTACAGCCTCCTCGGGGTCCTCAAGCCTCCCCACGCCCTCTAGGATCGCCTCGAACACTTCCCTAGGCCCCTTCTCCTTGAGCCTAGCGAGGGCCGCCAGGGCCTCATCCAGCTTAGCCTTATCCTCTACCGCCTCGGAGCCGCGGAGCCTCACGGCGTCCATCGCCGTGTGGGTTACACTGTAGACCCAGCCCACGGCCCAGTCCTTCTTCACCCCCATCCTCTCGGCAAGCTCTCCAGGCGTGGTACCGGCTAGCTTGAAGCCGAGGGCAGCCACCGCGCTCTGCCTGCCAACATCGTCGACGTAGAACCTGACGTTGACCCTGTGACCCCTACCCCTGAGGAGCCTAGCAAGGGAATCCCCAAGGGCAGCGTTCCTAGCATGACCCATGTGCAGGGGGTGGATTGGGTTAGCACTGGTGTGCTCCACCACAACTACCCCGGGCTCCGGGGCGGGGCTAGGCTTAGGCGCCCAGCCAGCCGCCTGGAGCCTAAAAACCTCCTCGGCAAGCTGCTCCCCGTCTAGCCTAACGTTAAGGAAGCCCCTGAACACCTCGACGCCCGCGAACCTTATGCCCTCCTCCCAGAGCCTACCCCTAACAGTCTCAGCCGCGGCATCCCAGTTCTCCCTCTGATAGCGGAGCAGGGGGAAGGAGAGGTCGCCGTACTCGCTGCGAGGAGGCCTAGTTATCTGCCTCTCCACCTCCCCGCGGGGCAGGCCGAGGTAGTCGCTGAGCGCAGCTGAGAGAACCTCCATAAGCCTGGTGAGCGGGTCCAGTAGAGGCTTCCCAGCCAAGCCCCTAGACACCCACCCCGAGGCCTGGAGGGCCTTGCAGGCTATAGCAGTTAGGGGGGCCTTCTCTCAAGCGTGTACAGGGCCCTCAGGCCCCCTCCCGGGAGACGCTCGATCCTAAGCCTGTAGGCTCCCCCCGCTAGGTATACTCTGCCGCAGTCCCCGCTGCATGCCTGGGAGAGGCTGAGAGCCCTCTCCACCGCTAGCCTCAAAGCAACCCCGGGTAGCCCCCGGGGATCCACGCACTCACCGCCTCTCCTCAGCTCCCTCAAGAGCCTGACAAGGTAAACCGCAGCCGCCACTACTGCGAACGCCACGCCGGCGGCGTCGCCTAGCCTACTAGCCAGCACGAGTACAAGGCCAGCTGCTATGACGGCCTCCACCACGCTGCCAGCGACCTCGACGAGCGGAGCCCCCTCAAGCTCGAGACAAGAGGGGAGCCTGGGCTCGCCTCGTTCGTCGAGGAGGGGGAGTCTAACCTCTAGCCCCCACCTGCCCCTAAGC
>JALTZJ010000007.1 GCA_027046245.1 Acidilobaceae archaeon | reverse complement strand
CCCCTCCCCCGGGGAGCGCCGGTGGCGCCTTTCACGGCAACAATAGTAACACTCCATCCAGCCCTGCATATCTCCCTGGCTATCTCTATCAGGTCGCCCTCGACGTCGCCGGGCTCGGCGAAGGGGATCTCGATGACAGCCTCCTCGGTACCTCTCTCCCAGTCGAGGCCGTAGACTAGGTACCCGCCTCGCCTCCTGACGAACTCTTCGACCAATGCACTGAGCGTGCCGGTTATCTCGTTAGGCCGATACTCGCTCAGCCCCCTCTCCTCTACATACTCACCCATCCTGTCAAGGTCAACGACGACGATGACTCCAGGAGCGAGGCTCGGGGGAGTCCGGGTGAGACTAGGCATGTCACCGCCTCCGGGCTCCCTGGCTGCTCGCTTCTTCATCCTCCCCCCGGGAGTAATGGTGTCAACAATAAGAACTCTTTAAGAGCCATGTCGAGGGCTTTTTAAAGGGGAGGGTGAAGACGAGAGTGTCGATCATAGAAGTTGACATCGATGATCCCGAGCTTCCCAGGCCCCAGCTTAAAATCGAGAATATAGTGGCTACAGTGATGGTCAACAACGAGCTGGACCTGAACCTTATAGAGACTAAGATACCTGAGGTGGACTATAACCCCGATCAGTTCCCAGGCCTAGTTTACAGGCTAGACCACCCCAAAGTCACGGTGCTTATCTTCAAGAGCGGCAAAATGGTTATAACAGGAGCTAAGAGCGTTCAGGAACTAGTACTTGTAGTAAAGAAAATACTGAAGACATTCAAGGAGAAGGGCATAGAGATCTCAGGCAAGCCCCAGATACAGATACAAAACATAGTGGCGAGCGCTAACCTAAGAGTAAAGATAGACCTTGAAACTGCAGCCATGATGCTAGAGAATAGCCTCTACGAGCCCGAGCAGTTCCCAGGGCTGATATACAGGATGAGCGATCCCAAGGTAGTCATGCTGATATTCAGTAGCGGAAAAATGGTAATCACGGGCGCCAAGCGAGAACAAGAGGTAATAGAAGCGATAAAGAAAGTAGCAAAACAGCTAAAGGAAAGCGGCGCTATACTAGGTTTCGCAGAATAGAGAAGCCACAATACACTGGAGCCTCTCGCGGCAAAAGAGGGATGATGACTAAGGAAGGGCCGGGATTGCCGAGGCCACACGCCCTCCGCTGTGTGGCCGTTGAGGAGCAGAGCTGAGCGCTGACTATGCTATCCGACCCGCTACAATGATAAGCTAGGAAACTATACCGGTGCTTCACAGGCTCACTACATTAATTTAATCTGTGGCTGGCTGACTTGGCGAGACGATGCGTTGAATTTCCTTATTGTTATAGGTTGTTCACGCTTCGTCGGCGGGGGAAGGAGTAGTAGAGAGCCTAGGCAAGGATTAGTGGCAGATGTTTAAGTGCGGGGAGAGTCATGGATCCTATAGACTCATCAATTATAATGGGTATGGCGTCCTCTATCGCTGCTTTCTCTCGTATAATGGGCGAGAGGTACTGGCTGCGAGATAGACTGACGGGATTGCCCGTCTGATAGCTCCCTAGCGCCGGGAGCACGAGCACGGTTACACCGCTCTCCAGGGGCACGATGAGGAACGCGGGGTACTTCACCTTGCCTCCTCCAACGTTTATCTGGACCGCAGGGTGCTCGTGGCCTATGACTAGTACTTCGAAGTCGGTATCCACGTGTTTATGGCCATGGGAAAGAACTACGCCGTTACCAAGATCAAGGTAGTCGTCTACAACGTCAACGCCGAGCTTCTTTAGAAGGCCCTGAACGAAGTTGTCGTGATTACCCCTGACAAGTATAACTTCGCTGGCGCCAGCGCCGTGGATAGCATCTACAAGCTTGACGGTCTCAGAGGCTTCCTGCTTCAATAGTTTATTAAAGGCATGTTTAAGGTCTCCGTTAACTATGACTCGCTTTACACGAAACTCCTTTATCAGGGGGCCTAGAATATCTAGAGCCTTAGGAAGTTGAAGTCGCGGCAGGAAAACGCCTGTCCTAGCCATGGCCTCCTCGTAGCCCAAGTGGATATCAGCAACTATCAGTGTGGAGGAGGGCTCATGAAGCAGTGCCGGTGCTCCCTGAATTATCGCCAGGCCCCGCTCGAGCCTGGCCAGGCCCCAGCGCCCTCCCCCTACGCTTCTATTCATTAGCCGGGCCACCCCAGATCGGGGGCAGCGAGGCCCCAGAGAGGTGCTCGCCAAGCACAGGTAGTAGCGCTGGTGAGGAGCCCGACGGGCTTGCAGGTGTGTGGCGGGCCCGCCGGGATTCGAACCCGGGACTTCCGCCCGTACCGGGGCCAGGGGGTTCGGCGCCCCGCATGGTCTACGGGTTAAAAGCCCGCCGCTCTGCCAGGCTGAGCTACGGGCCCGCTCAGGCCCTGCTCCCCCTGGGGTCCCGCTGCCCGCTTCTCGTAGGTTAATAGCTTGAGGGGGATTATTTATTCCGCGGGGTCCCACGGTCTCCGGCCCGGTCAAGAGATTTAGGTTCCGGGGTCGCACCCCGGCTATGGTAGGACCCGGGGTTAGTGGGAGACTTGGCGTCTAAGAGGGGGCTCGGGAAGAAAGTTCTTGAGCACGAGCTTGTGCCTGAGCACAGGCTCCTCACTATAGAAGAGGCTATAGACGTGCTCCGGAGGCTCGGTGCTCAGCCATGGCACTTGCCTAGGATAAGTGTTAACGACCCGGTGGCCCGGGTCCTCGGGGCGAAGCCCGGCGACATAATAGAGATTAAGCGTAGAAGCCATACGGGAGGCGAGGCCCTTTATTACCGGATTGTCGTGGCGTACCAGAAGGGGGTTAAGTAGGCCTTGAGCAGCGCTAAAGCCATCCCCGGGGGCCTTTCGGTAGACGATCTCTGGACTGTGTTTAGGAAGTTTATCGAGGAGACGGGGCTGGCCAGCCAGCACCTAGACTCGTATAACAGGCTGGTGGAGAACGAGATCCAGAGGATTATTAGTCAGATAGGGGAGATAAGGCCCCAGGCTAGGATGATAGGCTATAGGAGGCGGCGTTACCAGCACGTTACAACCCTAGCCCACAGGCCCGACGTCAAACTCATCCTGGGGAGGGCGCGCTTCGGCCTCCCCGAGATAAAGGAGTACGAGGGGTACCCGAGGAAGGTGACCCCCCTGGAGAGCAGGATAAGGGGGATAACCTATACTGCCCCACTCATAGTAGAGATTACCCTAGTCAAGGATGGCGTCGTTGAGAAAACCAAGGAGATAAAGATAGCCGATTTCCCGATAATGATTAAGAGCGTGCTGGACCCTCTCAGCAAGCTGAGCCCGCAGGAGCAGATAAGGTGGGGCGAGGACCCCGGAGACCCCGGGGGATACTTCATAATAAATGGTAGCGAGAAAGTGATAGTAGCCCAGGAGGACCTAGCGGTAAACAGGATAATCGCGGGCAAAGCCACCACTTCCACGACAAAAATAACCCACACCGCGAAAGCAGTCTCCACACTCCTAGGTATTAGGAGGCAAGTGATAGTCGACAGGATGAAGGATGGCAGCCTAGAAGTGAGTATGAGCAAGCTGAGGCACAGGATACCATTCGTAATACTAATGAAGGCGCTGGGCCTAGAGGAGGACAGGGACATAATCCTCGCTGTATCCCCGGACCCGGAGGTACAGCAGGAGCTCATGATGAGCTTTGAGAAGGTCAGGGCGAATATACGCACCAGAGAAGACGCCCTCAGGTACCTCGGCAACAGAGTAGCCCCCGGGCAGCCCCAAGACATTAGGATTAGGAGGGCGGAGGAGTTCCTAGACCGCGAGCTGCTACCACACCTAGGGCAGACCCCCGAGGCAAGGAGGAGGAAGGCATACTACCTAGCGGAGATGGCGAATAGAGTCCTCCAGCTCTACCTGGGCAAGAGGAGTCCTGACGACAAGGACTATCTAGGCAATAAGAGGCTGAGGCTAGCCGGCGACCTGATAGCCGAACTGTTCAGGGAGAGCCTGGAGGCGCTGGCCAACTTCATGGCCCAGAAGCTCGAGGAGCAGCTTAGCCAGGAGAAGGAGGAGGGATTAAAGCTCGAATACATTGTTAGATCAGATATTATAAGCGACAGGCTAAGGAGCGCTATAGCTACAGGTAACTGGGGTCAGGACAGGACTGGCATAAGCCAGCAGCTCGACAGAACCAACTGGATAAGCCTGTTAAGCCACCTGCGCAGGGTAGTCTCGCCCCTGAGCAGGGGCCAGGCCCACTTCGAGGCTAGAGACCTCCACGGAACTCACTGGGGCAGGCTGTGCCCCTTCGAGACACCTGAAGGCATAAACTGCGGGCTAGTCAAGAATCTCGCCTTGATGAGCTATATAAGCGTGGGCGTGCCAGAGGACGAGGTTGAGAGGATCCTCTACGAGGAGCTAGGCGTCGTGCCTCTAGATAAGCTGCTAGAGGACGCCAAGGCCACGGGAGAAGTGCCCGAGATAATGCTCACGGGATCAAAGGTATTCCTCAACGGCAGGCCCATAGGCTACCACCCAGACGGCGCCTGGCTGGCAAGCCGCATCAGGGAGATGAGGAGGAAGGGGCTCCTGAAGGTGGAGAGACCGTGGGAGGTCAACGTGGCTCACATAAGGGACGGAGAAGTAGACGAAGTGTACATAAACACTGATAGTGGCAGGCTCATGAGGCCGCTAGTAAAGGTAGAGAACGGCGTGCCACTGCTTACCAGAGAGCACGTCGAGAAGCTGGCCAGCGGCGAGATAAGCTTCTGGGACCTCGTAAAGGAAGGAATAATAGAGATGGTTGACCCCGAGGAGGAGGAGAACGCCCTAGTAGCAGAGCTGCCATGGGAAGTCACGGAGGAGCACACCCACATGGAGCTATGGCCCGCGGCTATCATGGGAGTGGCGGCAGCTACTATACCCTATGCAGAGCACAACCAGGCCCCGAGAAACACGTATCAGGCCGCCATGGCCAAGCAGGCCCTAGGAATCCACGCACTCAACTATTTGATAAGGCTGGACAGCCACAGCTACCTCCTTCAGTACCCCCAGAAACCTGTTGTGCAGACAAGAATGTTAGACGTGATAGGCTACAACGACAGGCCCGCCGGCCAGAACGTGGTCCTAGCTCTCATGAGCTACACGGGATACAACATAGAGGACGCATTAATATTCAATAAGAATAGCATCGACATGGGTCTATTCAGAGCATACTTCTTCAGGGTCTACACTGCTGTAGAGAACGAGTACCCCGGCGGCGAGAGGGACAGGATAACTATCCCAAAGCCAGACGAGGTAGTAGACTACAAGGGAAGCGAGCTATACTCCAAGCTAGCCCCAGACGGCATCATAGTGCCAGAGGTCGAGGTAAAGGGAGGCGACGTCCTCATAGGAAGGGTGAGCCCGCCGAGGTTCATGGGAGAGGACAGAGTAGTAGGAGGCCTGGCAATGGCTAGGAGGCGCGATACCAGCATCCAGCTACGATTCGGAGAGAAAGGAGTAGTTGACATGGTAGTCGTTACTACGACCAAGGAGAGGACCAAGATGGTAAAGGTCAGAGTGAGAGACCTCAGGATACCAGAGATAGGAGACAAGTTCGCCAGTAGACACGGTCAGAAGGGAGTAATAGGCATGGTACTGCCAAGATACGATATGCCGTACACGGAGGAAGGAATAGAGCCCGACATAATACTCAACCCCCACGCTATACCATCAAGGATGACGGTGGGACAGATACTGGAGGAGATTGCGGGCAAGCTAGGAGCAGTAAAGGCTCGCTACATAGACGGAACGCCCTTCTTCAAGGAGGATATAGACGCGATAAGAGTTGAGCTGTTAAAGGAGGGCTACGACCCCAACGCTAGGGAGATACTCTACGACGGCCGCACAGGCGAGATAATAGAGAAGCCGATAACAGTGGGCATCACCTACTACCAGAGGCTCTACCACATGGTGGCCGATAAGATGCACGCCAGGGCAACGGGCAGAGTACAGCTCCTGACGAGGCAGCCCACCGAGGGTAAGGCAAAGCAGGGAGGCCTCAGGTTCGGAGAAATGGAGAGAGACTGCCTAGTAGGCCACGGAGCAGCTGTGCTGCTAAGGGACAGGATGCTGGAGAACAGCGACGCCTACATAATGTACGTGTGTAACCTATGCGGCAATATAAGCTGGTACAATAGGAAGAAGAAGGTGCTAGAGTGCCCAATCCACGGCGAAGACGGCGACGTGAGGCCCATTAAGGTGCCTTACGCTTTCAAGCTGCTAGTGCAGGAGATAACCAGCATGATGATAAAGCCGAAGCTCCAGGCAGCGGACAAGCTAAGCCTAGTCAGAAAGGTAATGGGGGATGCAGAGGAGCATTGACTTTTAAACTCCACGAGTCAACCCTATTGGGGCCCGGCAAGGCCCCTCGATTCCCGTAGCCCTAGGAGGTGCGGGGTTATAAGAGTCGTGGCGCTGGTCGCCCCTCAGGGGGTGATGGTGGAGCCTTGTCGATGAGGCTTATGCAGTTCAGGGAGACTAATGTACTTGATAGCATAAAATTTGGGGTTCTGAGCCCCCAGGAGATCAGGAAGCTAGCAAGAGTCACTGTAGTGAGGGGTGAGCTATACGAAGCCGATGGAACGCCTGTGGCCGGAGGCCTCAGAGACCCCCACTTCGGCGCTATAGAGCCTGGAGAGCGGTGTCCTGTATGCGGTAACAACAGGGAGGAGTGTCCGGGCCACTTCGGCAAGATAGAGCTGGCCAGGCCCGTCCTGATACCTCACTACACGGACTTCATATACAATATACTCCAGGCGACCTGCAGGGTCTGTGGCAGGGTTAGGCTGCCCGATCAGAAGATAAGGTACTATATGAGTATTATGGAAAGGCTCAGGGTCCGGTGGCCACAATTAGCTAAGGTTTTCAGCAAGCAGATAACCAAGGAGGCGGCCCAGGAGACCCGGTGCCCCCACTGCGGCGCCCAGCAATACAAGATAACCTATATTAAACCGCTATTCTTCTACGAGAAGAGGCCTGAGGGCGATGTAAGACTCAACCCCATAGAGATAAGGAGTAGACTCGAGCTTACAGGAGACGACCTCATCCTCCTAGGCTTCGACGTGAAATCAGGTAACAGGCCCGAATGGATGGTAGCAACGGTACTCATAGTGCCGCCTCTAGCAGTAAGGCCGAGCATAACCCTGGAGACCGGTTTGAGGGCGGAGGACGATCTGACCCACGCCCTCGCCGAGATAGCGAGGCAGAACGAGAGGGTGAAGCAGTTCATCGCGACGAACGCTCCTGAGACCATGATAGAGGATGCCTGGATGCAGCTCCAATACATAGTCGCGGCTTACATAGACAACGAGCTACCGGGGGCGTATAGGCTCACTCACAGGAGGAAGAGGAACCTGAAGACACTGGCTCAGAGGCTCAAGGGCAAGGAGGGCAGGCTAAGAGGCAACCTGTCCGGCAAGAGAGTCAACTTCAGCGCCAGGACCGTGATAAGCCCCGACCCCTACATAAGCATAAACGAGGTTGGCGTCCCCGAGGAGATAGCCAAGACGCTGACGAAGGCGGTAAGGGTCACCCCCTGGAACCTAGAGGAGATCAGGAGATACGTCAGGAACGGCCCCTACAAGTGGCCCGGCGCTGTATACGTGTATATAGTTGACGAGAAGGGGAGGGGCCGCAAGATAGACCTCAGGTTCAGGAAGGACTGGGACAAGATAGCTGAGCAGCTCAAACCAGGCGATATAGTAGAGAGGCACCTAATTAACGGCGATATTGTTCTATTCAACAGGCAGCCCAGCCTGCACAGGATGAGTATGATGGGCCACATAGTAAGGGTGATGCCGGGCAAGACCTTCAGGCTGAACCTCCTTGTATGCCCACCGTACAACGCTGATTTCGACGGAGACGAGATGAACCTCCACGTGCCCAGGCTCGAGGAGGCGGAGGCCGAAGCCAGAGGCTTACTCCTAGTGGAGAAGCATATACTCACCCCGAGATACGGCGGTCCGATCATAGGAGGCCGCCAGGACTACGTGAGCGGCGCCTACCTGATGACTGTGAAGACCAGCTACTTCAGCAAGGAAGAAGTAAGTAGGCTCCTAAGCATAAGCGGCTACGAGGGCGAGCTACCGGAGCCAGCAATACTAAAGCCGGGCCCCTACTGGACAGGCAAACAGCTCTTCAGCCTATTCCTGCCCAACGACTTCTACTTCGAAGGCCTAAGCAAGATCAACGCAGGAGACCTAAAATGCAGTGGGCCAGAATGCTTCCACGACAGCTACATAGTAGTGAAACACGGCCGCCTACTAGAGGGTGTACTAGACAAGAAGGCCATAGCAGCTGAGGAGCCCAACAACGTGCTCCACATGGTAGCGCTTGAGTATGGCAACAGCGAGGCCAGGAAGCTCCTCGACAGCGTGTACAGGAGCTTCATAAGGAGCCTGGAGCTGAAGGGCCTCACAATGAGCCTGGCGGACATAGACCTCCCGCCGGAGGCTAAGAAGCTGATAGCAGAGAAGGTGGAAGAGTACAAGAAGCAGGTGCTAGGCCTCATAGAGAAATACAGGAAGGGCGCGCTCGAGCCCATACCAGGAAGGACTCTAGAGGAGACCCTCGAGAAGTCAATAATGGATGTGCTGGAGAAGCTAAGGCAGGAGGTCCAGGAGATAGCAGCGAACTATCTAGACCCGTTCAACGACGTCTTCATAATGGCTAGGACCGGGGCGAGGGGCAGCGAAGTCAACATAGCTCAGATGGCTGCAATGCTAGGCCAGCAGGCAGTGAGAGGGAAGAGGATAAAGAGGGGGTTCAGGAAGAGGGCGTTACCCCACTTCAAACCCGATGACCCCAATCCCGAGGCGTGGGGCTTCGTGAGGAACGGCTTCAGGGAAGGTCTGAGGCCCACAGAGATGTTCTTCCACGCGGCAGCAGGAAGAGAGGGACTAGTCGACACGGCAGTGAAGACATCGCAGAGCGGCTACATGCAGAGGAGGCTAATCAACGCCCTCCAAGACCTCTACGTGACCTACGACGGCACGGTAAGGGACAGCTGGGGTAACATCGTGCAGTTCAAATACGGTGAGGACGGCGTGGACCCGATGCTAACATATCACGGCAAATCAGTAGACGTTGACAGGCTAATAGAGAAGGCTAAACTTGAAGAGGCGGCCACAAGGCAGTGAAGCCCCCGGGAGGTGAAGAAAGGCATGTCTAAGAAGAACGGCGAGAGCCCCTATGAGAGGCTCAAGCGGAAGGCAGCCGAGATACTACCCCAAAACATCTACCAGGATCTGATAGACAAGGTCGAGGCGAGCGGCCTCAGCGAGGAAGGAAAGCAGCGCGTTATAGAAGAGGCAATAAGGCAGTACCTTCATGCCCAGGTTCAGCCCGGCGAAGCAGTGGGAACCGTGGCTGCGCAGAGCATAGGAGAGCCTGGAACTCAGATGACCCTGAGAACCTTCCACTTCACAGGTATAGTAGAGTTCGACGTCACCCTCGGCCTGCCAAGGCTCATAGAGATTGTAGACGCGAAGAGAGAGCCTAGCACCCCGCTAACCTACATATATCTAAAGGAGCCGTGGAGGAGTGACGAAGCCAAGGCCAGGGAGGTCGCAAGGAAGATAGAGTACACTACTATGGAGAAGATAATAGAAGATATAGACTACCAGCTGGGAGACAGGGTAATAACGATAGTACTTGACAAGGAGAGGCTAGAAGACAAGGGAGTCACGGTAGATCAAGTCGTGAAGGCGCTGAAGAAGGAGAAGATAGGGGAGGTGCTTAGCATAGAGGAAGGAGAGTATAAAGGTAAGCCAGTGATATTTATTGATGTAGAGGTTAGCGAGAAGCTCTTGCCCGAGGAGAGCCTCCTGATGCCGCAGTCCTTCCACTCGGTAAACGAGAAGATAAAGAAGATCTATTTAAAGGGCATTAAGGGGATAAAGAGGATAAGCGTGAGAGAGGAGGAAGAGGGTAGCGGTAAGTTCATGCTCCTTGCGGAGGGCAACAACCTCGAGGAGATTCTTAGGCTGCAAGAGGTCGATTACAGGAGGACTAGGTCGAATAATATACACGAGATAGCCCGGGTTCTCGGGATAGAAGCTGCCAGGAACGCCTTGATAGATGAGATAATGAATGTCCTTAAGGAGGCGGGTCTAGACGTTGACATCAGGCACGTAATGATAGTAGCAGATATAATGACGTGGAGTGGGGCTATCAGGCAGATAGGGAGGCTGGGCGTAGCGGGCGAGAAGCCTAGCGTGCTAGCTAGGGCGGCGTTCGAGGTCACAGTGAAGCAGTTATACGAAGCAGCTGTCACAGGGGAGCTAGAGAGGTTCCTGGGAGTCACGGAAAACATTATAGCCGGACTACCACCGCGGGTAGGCACCGGAGCCGTGCTACTAAGGATGGGCAAGCCGGCTAGGAACGGCTGAGTACCGAAGTTGACGGGGGTGTAATGGCTGTGAGCGTGTCATTCGAGAGGGCCCTGAAGGATCTAATCAAAACCGGGGTCTACATAATAGGTAGTAAGAGGTCGTTGAAGGCGTTGAAGACCGGCCAGGCAAAGATGATAATCATAGCGGAGAACGCGCCGCCCCTCCTAAAGAAGAAGGCCATGTATTATGCTAAGCTGGCGGGAGTCCCAGTTTACATATACAAGGGGACAAGCCAGGATCTAGGCCTGCTCGCCGGTAAACCGTTTAAGATAGCGATGATGGCCGTGGTTGACGAGGGCACAAGCAGGATACTAGAGCTAGCTGGCGGGGAGGGCTAGCTAGGCCTTGAGCGAGGACAGGATAAGCCTGGATGAGATCAGATACATGAGTATTTTCCAGAACTTTACAGGCGTTACGGTATACAGGTGTATAATAGACGAGGATGACAACAAGCTCATATTCCTCGTGGGAAAGGGCGAAGCGGGGAAGGCTATAGGCCGTGGCGGGAGAAACGTAAGGATCCTCAGGGAGAGCCTAGGAAAGGATATCGACGTTGTAGAGTATAGCGACAGTCTTGAGGAGATGGTGAAGAACCTATTCCCGGGAGTCAGGATAAAGAAGATAACAGTGAGAGGCCGTGGCGACGGCAAAATCGTGGAGGTCCGTGTAGACGAGAAGGATAAAGGAGCCGCCATAGGCCGCGGCGGAAGAAACGTGAAAAGGGCTAGGCTAGTCTTAAACAAGCTATTCGGCGTCTCTAGAGTCGTAGTCAGGTGAGCCCACAGCTTATAGGCACGGCCGGCCCGGTAAAGGCCTGGGGGTGCGTGGTAGGGTGCCCGGTAAGAAGGCTCCGGCGGGCCTCTTCGCCGCCAGAAAGCTCAGGAGGAAGAGGCTCAAGTTCAGGTGGAGCCAGAGAGAGTTCAGAATCAGGATGCTAGGCCTCAAGAGGAAATACGACCCGTTAGAGGGCGCACCTATGGCTAGGGGCATAGTCCTTGAAAAGGTGGGAGTAGAGGCGAGGCAGCCTAACAGCGCTCTCCGAAAGTGCGTTAGAGTACAGCTGGTCAAGAACAAGAAGGTGGTCACAGCATTCGTACCCAGGGACGGCGGAATACTATACATAGACGAGCATGACGAGGTAATAATAGAGGGTATTGGCGGCCCGAGAGGCCGCTCAATGGGCGACATCCCAGGAGTAAGATACAGAGTTGTCATGGTGAACGGTGTAAGCCTAAAGGCGCTCTGGGAAGGTAAAAGGCAGAAGCCACGCAGGTAACCCAGGAGGAAGCTACGACCTCCCCCGCCCTCCTCCTAATATGGGAGCCGCGGGTAGGCCCCCTAGACTAGGTATACGTTACTGTTGTGGTTTTGCATTTTGAGGAGACCATTGCTACGTAGCGTATAAACTGAGGGAGTTTGATGTTTTGCCCGCTGCGAGGGGCTTTGTTGAGGAGGCCGTGATTTAAGGTATTTAGGTTTTATGGGCTAGAATTCTTCGTAGTCCTCTGTTGCAGCTTCATCCACTAGTTCCTCTTTGACGTATATAGGCTTACCTGTTATGAGTGCGAGGAATACGGCGTGGCTTGGTATCATTTTTATTGTGAAGTTTATTCCCTCGCCTTCTAGTATTAGGCTTGCCGTGTATATTCCGCTTTCTCTATCGATCTCATCTATTATTACTTCCTTTATTATCTCGGTTAGCTTCTCTTTAAAGTACTCGTTATCCATTAGTAGTATGTACACGCTTTGCCTGCGTGGCGTCTGGAGGTTGTTCTTATAGACGTTTATTGCTTCTACTATTTCTCCGGGTATGTTGCTCATTGTGAAGACTCGTCCGTCTTCTAGTTTGAGGGATATGAAGGTTACTGGGAATATGTAGCCTGTCCGTGGGTCGCGCAGGCTCCTGATGTAGGCGTCAACGTCTACGACTTTGATAATGCCTTCTCCCGGGGGAAGTGGCAAGGCCTCACGCCCCGTCGCTAAAGGCTTCTCCAAGGCTATAACGCGTGCCCCCCACTGGAGAGTATAAGGCTTTAGCCACGGCGTCACCAGAGACTGGTAGCCGTGGGTGCAATGCGTTGGCGGTTGAGAGAGTAGAGCTGCCCGAGGGCGTAGAGGTAAGGGCTGACCAGATAAGGCTCTTCGGTAAGTGGAGCTGGGTAGGCGTAGAGGTCAGGGATCCAGGCCTCAAGAGGTACATCAGCCTGAAGCCGGTCTGGCTCCCCCACACCGGTGGCAGGCATGAGAAGAGGAGGTTCGCCAAAGCCGAGGTGCCAATAGTGGAGAGGCTTATGAACAAGCTGATGAGGCCCGGCAGGAATGGAGGCAAGAAGCATCTAGCGTATAATATAGTGAAGACCGCGTTCGACATCATCTACTTCGAGACCGGCGAGAACCCGCTGCAGGTGCTGGTGAGGGCTATAGAGAACAGTGCTCCTAGGGAGGACACGACAAAGATAACCTACGGCGGTATAACCTATAGGGTCAGCGTAGACGTGAGTCCTCAGCGGAGAGTGGACCTAGCTCTTCGCTTCCTCACCGAGGGCGCTAGGCTATGTGCATTCAACAATCCGAAGCCCATAGAGGAGTGTCTAGCCGAAGAGATAATCTTAGCGGCTAAGGGCGATCCAAGGAGCTATGCTGTGAAGCAGAAGGAGGAGATAGAGAGGATAGCCCTGAGCAGCAGGTGAGCATCGCTCCACTCCTCCTCCCACGTGTTACCCGCTACTCATGGCTACTCACTCTTTATAAGGTCTATCCGGCTTCACCCATTACGGCATTGGAGCGGGTGAGTGTGAATGCCTGAGAAGCCACACTTGAACCTAGTAGTGATAGGCCACGTCGACCACGGTAAGAGCACTCTAGTAGGCCACCTACTCTTCAGGCTTGGCTATATCGACGAGAAGAAAATGAAAGAGCTCGAGGAGCAGGCTAAGGCTAAGGGTAAGGAGAGCTTCAAGTTCGCTTGGATCCTCGACAAGATGAAGGAGGAGAGGGAGAGGGGTATAACGATCGACCTAACCTTCATGAAGTTCGAGACGAAGAAGTACGTCTTCACTATAATCGACGCCCCGGGCCACAGGGACTTCATTAAGAACATGATTACCGGCGCTAGCCAGGCCGACGCAGCCATACTAGTAGTCTCGGCTAGGAAGGGAGAGTTCGAGGCTGGAATGAGCCAGGAAGGCCAGACCAGGGAGCACCTACTCCTAGCCAGGACCATGGGCATCGAGCAGATAATCGTGGCTGTAAACAAGATGGACGCCCCCGACGTGAACTACAGCAAGGAGAGGTATGAGCAGGTGGCCAGCATCCTAAAGAAGTTCATGAAGGGCCTAGGCTACAACGTGGACCAGATACCATTCATACCCATCAGCGCATGGAAGGGCGACAACCTAATAGAGAGGAGCCCCAACATGCCCTGGTACAACGGCCCCACACTCGTTGAGGCCCTGGACAACCTGAAGCCGCCGAGCAAGCCAGTAGACAAGCCGCTCAGGATACCCATACAGAACGTGTACAGCATCCCCGGCGCCGGAACCGTGCCTGTAGGCAGAGTAGAGACCGGCGTGCTACGGGTAGGCGACAAGGTAGTATTCATGCCTCCGGGCGTGGTGGGCGAGGTCAGAAGCATACAGATGCACTACCAGGACCTCCAGAAGGCTGAGCCAGGCGACAACATCGGCTTCGCCGTCAGAGGCATCAGCAAGAACGACATCAGGAGGGGAGACGTGGCAGGCCACCTAGACAAGCCGCCGACCGTGGCAGAGGAGTTCACCGCCAGAGTCTTCGTAATCTGGCACCCCAGCGCCATAACCGTCGGCTACACACCAGTCATTCACGTCCACACAGCCAGCGTAAGCGCAAGGATAATCGAGATCGTAGCCAAGCTAGACCCCAGAACGGGCCAGCCGGTGGAGAAGAACCCAGCATTCCTCAAGCCCGGCGACGTCGCAATCATAAAGTTCAAGCCCATAAAGCCCATGGTAATCGAGAAGTTCAGCGAGATACCACAGCTAGGCAGATTCGCAATGAGAGACATGAACAGAACCATAGGAATCGGCATAGTAACAGACGTAAAGCCGGCCCAGATCGACATAAAGGCCAAGTAACGAACACTGCGGGCCCCACCCCTTCTTCCCTTATCGGATCTATCCCTCTTATCCTTGTAAACCAGGGGGCCCGGCCTCCAGGTTTTTATTAGGAGCAGAGCGGTTCCACCGCGGTATAATTACGTGGTGGAGAGTGAGTTTACCTATGTTGAGAGGGGGGTTTCCCTCCTCTTTCTATGCATGCGGCATGCAGTCCTTCTCCCGGTGGCGGACGCCTTGTTAGTCTTTATACCCACTCAGCTACTCTAAGCCCTATACGCTGGGGTCAGGGCTATGGCGTTCAAGATTAGAATATGGCTCTGGAGCACCAACAAGGACAATCTTGAGAAGGTCGCGTGGCAGATACGGAGAATCGCCGAGAAGTATGGAGTCTGGGTCAGCGGCCCTATTCCTCTTCCCACTAAGAAGCTCAAGGTCCCGATATTCAGGCTGCCCCATGGCGAGGGCAGCAAGTACTGGGATCACTGGGAGATGAGGATACACAAGAGGCTCATAGATGTAGCCGCAGACGAGCGTGTCCTCAGACAGCTAATGAGGATACAGGTGCCCGAAGACGTTTACATAGAGATAAAGCAGGTGCGCCAGTAAACCCTCGAAGCCTGCTCCTCAGGTTTAAAGGGCGTCGGAGGCTCTCCACGTTTTAAACTCGGGGCGGAGTAGGGGGCGCGCCGGGGTGCCCGAGCGGACCAAGGGGACGGGCTGGAGACCCGTTGCCCCGTAAGGGGCGCGCGGGTTCGAATCCCGCCCCCGGCGCCACCCGGCCCCTCTCTTCCCTCTCGTCTTTAGGCTCTGGGTGGGGGAGGAGGCACTACTATTGCCGTTCTCTGGCCGCGCCGCTCCACGGGGACCTTGAAGCGCGGCTCCTCCAGCCTGAGCCTGCCCGCCTTAGACACTTCAAGGAACCTCTCCAGGGGGTCCAACGGTAGTATGACGCCGTTCACCCAGTAGTGTAGGGGTAGAATGGCTTTGGGCTTCACGTCCTCCACTATAGCCCACGCCTCGGGGGCCGTGATTGTATAGACGCCGCCCACGGGCAGCATTAGCAGGTCAAGGTCGCCTAGCCTAGAGATTTCTTCCTCGCTCAGTAGGTGGCCCACGTCGCCGAGATGGGCGATCCTAGTCCCTTCGGACTCTAGGATGTACCCCATTGTAGGCCCCCTCAGAGCCCCCCGAGCCTTATCATGGTAGAGCTTGAGGGGCTCCACCCTGAAGGGGCCTATCTTCGCCGGCCTAGAAAGCATCGTGTGAACCTTAGCTCTAGGAGCGCCAGCCACCTCCACGGCATTATGATCGAAGTGATCGTGAGTAACTAGTACGGCGTCCGCTGCTATCCTGCAGGTAGCAACGCCAACACTGCCCCCGTCATGAGGATCTATAGCCAGCGTGAAGCCCCTACTCCTAACGATCACATAGCTATGGCCGCACCACTCGACTATCACAGCCACAGCGCAGCACCCCAATGGACTACAAGACGTGAAAGACTAGAAGTCTTTAGATGAAAGGGGAGAGAGCCAGGGGAAGAAGAGGGGAAGCATAGCTATCCTTACCTCGGCCTTATCCTAGCGTTATCGTATTGCGTCCATGATAGACTCTCCTAGGCGGCCAGGGGGCTCAACTTAACACCGTCTCCGGGGTACTCGCGCAGCGTGGGGTGGATTCTGGGGTGCCCGTGCCCTATAGGGGCAGGGTGATAGCTTCTCTCAGCGACGTCCCGGTACGTGGTCGCAGAGTCTTAGTCAGGCTTGACATAAACAGTCCCGTCGACCCTTTGAGTGGTAGGATACTAAGCGATCACAGGCTCCGCGCCGCTGCTGCCACTATAAGAATGCTGGTAGAGGAGGGTGCTGCCGTAGTTGCTATGAGTCATCAGGGTAGGCCCCTAGAGAGTGACTTCACTAGTCTTGAGAGGCACGCTGAGGAGCTTTCGCGGCTCTCCGGAGTCCATGTCGGCTTTGTTGATGACGTGATAGGGCCTGAAGCGATTAGAAGGATAAAGAGAGTATCGCCGGGTGAAGTGCTGCTCCTAGAAAATACGAGGCTTGTAAGCGAGGACTTCATAGAAGCGCCTCCAGAGGTTCATGCCAAGGGCTTCATGGTTAGACGGCTAGCGCCCCTCTTCGACCTCTACGTGAATGACGCCTTCAGCGTGAGCCATAGGAGCCAGGCCAGCGTAGTAGGCTTCCCTCTGGTAATCCCGGGTGCCGCGGGGCCGGTAACAGAGAAGGAGCTGGACGCCCTCGACAGGGCGCTCGAAAGGAGCGGACGCCCGATAGTAGTATTTCTTGGAGGCGCAAAGCTAAGGGACGCCATAAGCATAATGGAGGCTCTGGGCTCCGGCTCGGCGGACGAGATACTCACGGGTGGGCTGGTAGGTTTAATGGTCCTAGCGGCCCAGGGCTACAGGCTCCCGGCCCCGGTACTGGATCTAGTTGAGCGGAAAGCGGGCGAAGGATGGAGAGCCAGGCTCGCAAGGCTACTCGAAGGGGGAGCCCCCCTCAGGGCTCCAAGGGACTTCAGGTCTGAGATAGACGGGCGCGTCGTGCTGGTGCCTGCTGACAGGATAGCTGGCGCCCCCAAGGACATAGGGCCCGCCACGGTAGACGAGTACTCCAGAATAATAGCTGAGGCCAGGGCCGTGGTGATGAGGGGGCCAGCAGGCGTAATAGAGGATGAACGCTTCAGGTGGGGCACAGTAAAACTCGTGGAGGCCGCCCTGAGGAGTAAAGCCTACACACTACTAGGAGGGGGCCACTTCAACACAGTGCTAAACGAGCTGCCGGAGGAGCTAAGGGCGAGGGTTGGCCACGTTAGCACAGCGGGCGGCGCATTACTCTACTTCCTAGCAAGCCGCCCCCTACCAGGGCTTGAAGCCCTAGCCTTGAGCGCGGAGAAGTTTGGGCTCGCGGGGTGAAGCCCGGGCAATGGCCAGGGTAAGAGTAGGCGTTAACGGCTTCGGAACGATTGGGAAGCGCGTGGCATTAGCCCTCGAAAAGCAGCCCGACATGGAGCTAGTAGGCGTGGTCAAGAGGAAGCCGGACTACATAGCTATGCTAGCCGCTAAGAAAGGCTTCCCTATCTACTCTCCTACTGTTAAGGAGGCAGAGGCCTTCGAGAAGGCTGGATTCAGGGTTGCAGGAACACTAGAAGACCTGCTAAGCAGGGTCGACGTCGTGGTGGATGCGACACCCAACGGGCAGGGCGCGGAGAACAAGAAGATATACGAGAAGTTCGGAGTCAAGATGGTGTTCCAAGGAGGAGAGAAGCCGGGAGTGGCGGAGGCGAGCTTCAGCACGCTATGCAACTACGAGGAGACAGTAGGAAGGCAGAGCCTTAGAGTGGTCTCGTGCAACACGACGGCCCTCCTAAGGCTCATCTGCACACTAGACAAGGCCTTCGGAGTAGAGAGGGTACGAGCAGTCATAGTTAGAAGGGCGGCGGATCCCAGGGAGGTGAAGAAGGGCCCCATAAACGCGATTCTCCTAAACCCGCCGAGGCTGCCGAGCCACCACGCAGTAGACGTGAAGACAGTGCTTCCAGGCCTAGACATAGTAACTGCTGCTGTTGTAGTGCCTACAACCCTCATGCATCTACACCACGTAACCCTGAAGCTGAAGACAGCCGTGAAGGCTGTTGACGTGCTGGAGGCGTTGAAGATCGCGCCTAGGATAATAGTGGTCAGCAGCGAGGAGACGGGTATAAAGAGTACAGCGGAGATAATTGAAGCGGCGAGGCAGTTCAGACCCATGAACGACGTCCCAGAACTAGTCATCTTCGAGGAAAGTGTGGCCGTAGAGGGAGGAGAAGTGATGCTGTTCCAGGCAGTCCACCAGGAGTCAATAGTAGTGCCCGAGAACGTCGACGCTGTAAGAGCAGTCACGGGACTAGCGGCCACAACGGAGGATACACTAAAGATCACTGACAAGACATTGGGCCTGAGAAAGACGCTCTGGTGAGTAAGGGGCCCGGCAACCCTTATAGTTAAACACTGCCCCCTCCACATCTTTTTACACGGTGCAAGAAGCTATGGTCGACTACGATGCTATTGCTAGCTCGCTCGCCAATAGAATAGTCGCGAGCGACGTTAGAGAACTCCTAAAACTCACGGAGGGCAGGAAGATAATAAGCTTCGCCGGTGGACTCCCCGATCCTAGCCTCTTCCCCAAGGAGGACCTAGCAGAGATAGCTAGGCAGGTTATAAGCGAGAGGGGGGAGAGGGTTCTACAGTACAGTCCGACCCCGGGTGTGGGCGAGTTCAGGAGGGAACTGGCGGGTTATCTAGAAAGGGTGGGCGTAGCTGTTAGAGAGGGGGACGAGATACTCGTTTCCACCGGCAGCCAGGAGGCGCTATTCCTTCTAGGCATGGCCTTCGTAGATCCCGGTGACACAGTACTAGTCGAGGAGCCAGGCTACCTAGCGGCGATAAATCTCTTCAGGATGCTGGGCGCCCGCATGGTGCCAGTCAAGGTAGACTCCGAGGGCCTGAACACCGACGATCTTAGAAAGAAGCTCGAAGCCCTAGACAAGGAGGGCGTGAAGCCCAAACTGATCTACACTAACCCCACTTGCAACAACCCAAACGGGACTACCATGACCATGAGTAGGAGGAGGGAACTGCTAGACATAGCGGGAGAATACGATGTAATGATAGTCGAGGATGACCCCTACAGTTACTTCACATTCGAGGAGGTCGAGTTCCAGCACCTGAAAACCATGGATAAAGAGGGCAGGGTAGTGTACCTGGGCACCATGAGTAAGATACTCGTCCCGGGCCTAAGAATAGGCTGGGCCCTAGGCCCTGCAAAGGCAATAAGGAGAATGGAGCTAGTAAAGCAGATAGTAGACCTTCACAGCAGCACGCTAAGCCAGTACATAGCTATGGAGGCAATAAGGAGGGGCATAGTCGACAGAGTAGTAGCGAAGGCCAAGAGCCTATACAAGAGGAAGAGAGACGAGATGCTAGCAGCCATGGACGAGAACATGGCAGACCTGGGAGAATGGACGAGGCCCATAGGAGGCTTCTTCATATTCTTCAAGGCAAACGCGAAGCTAGACTTCAAGGCAATGCTACCAGAGGCAGTAGAGAGAGGCGTCGCATACGTGCCGGGCCAAGCCTTCTACATAGAAGGAGACGGAAGAAGCACGATGAGGCTAAGCTACAGCGAGCCAAAGCCCGAGGAGATAAGAAAAGGAATAGAGCTGCTAGCAGGCATCATAAGAGAAAAGACAGGCTAAAGACTAAAAGGGGGGACAAGCCCGCTCCCCACCATGAAACCCCTCATCCCACTCTCCACCATCCAACATCTCCTACCGGGGACCACATGGAGGGCTACCAGGGCAGCCAAGGCGCAGCCTTCGTGAGAGCCCTAAGCCCAGAAGCAAGGAGGAGAATACTAGAAATCCTACTCGAACGCCGAAGCTATAGAGAGCTAGCAGCGCAGCTCAACGTATCACCCGCAGCCATAGTAAAATACAGGAGTGGAAGAGCCACTCCAAGCGACGAAGTAATAGCAAGAGCTTTAGCCGCCATGGATTACGACGAAGCAGAGGACATAGCCTTCATAATCACCGAAGAAGTAGCAGAAGTCGTAGAGGATTTCATAGACTGGATAATAAGGCTGGGAGCCCCCGCGGGGAGAGCAGCACTAACCCTGGAAAGAGCAGCAGCACGCCTAAGGCTAGAGGGCAGCAGAGGCAGAGTAAGAATAATATAGCTGGGGTTTAGCCGCGGCTGCAAGGAGACATTAAGTAGTTAGAGAGACGGGCTCACCCCTTACGGACAGAGGGGTTCCCGCTCCTCACCTCTAAGGTGTTAGTGTCGGGCTCCGCAACTATCTTATATAGGCTGTGGGTCTGCCCTCGCGGGCCCTCCCTGGGGGCTGGCCTCAGGATTGACGAAGCTAGTGGCGGAGCTAGAACCTGCTAGGAGCCTGAAAGAACTCGAGAAAGCTATTGAGGACCTTGCAGGCTCGGCGGATCTTATAGATGTGCCTGATCAGCCTTTGGGTAGACGATTCCACGCTGCCACTATTGCTTCGTACGCTGCCTCGTTGATCGGTGGCTGGAGGCTGGTGCCCCACATACGGACCGTCGATTATGCCCCGCATGCTCTCAAGGCTCTAGCAAAGACCCTTGCTCTCATAGGAGTATCGATGGTGGTGCTTCTCCGAGGCGACCCCCTGGGCTGGGAGAGGGGGCCTAGCCCCGAGGAGGCTTTAGCGCTCCTCAGGGGCTACAGGGAGAGGGGGCTGAGGCTGGGCTTCATAGTTAGCCTGAGGAAGCCAGTGGAGGTGATTGAGGAGAGGTTACAGCTTGAACCAGATTTTCTGTTGGCGCTGAACCTGACTTGGGATACCATGGAGAGGCTGCGCTACGTGGCTGGTGAGAGGGGGTACGAGGTTTATCCGTACATAGTGTTATTGACGGAGAGGAATAAGAGGATATTTGAGTCCAGCGTCACGACGAGGGCTCACGGGGAGAGGGAGGCTCTGAATCTAGCTTGCGCAGCAGCCGGGATCCCGGGAGTAGCGGGCATCCTAGTCTCAAGCCCAGGTGACAGGGAAGCGATGACCAGGTTCCTAGGGGTGCTGAGGGGTGAATGCGGGTAGAGTGAGGGAGGAGAAAGAGAGAATCCGGAGGATGATATGGGACCGGATGGTCGAGCTAAGGGTGTGGCTCCCGCCGCCGCCCCACGGAAGGATACCAAACTTTAAGGGGGCAGTCGATGCGGCTAGGAGGCTAACATCGCTGCCAGAGTGGCGCTCGGCCAAGATAGTAAAGGTGAACCCTGATAGTCCCCAGCGCTGGGTGAGGCTCGCAGCCCTAAAAGAGGGCAAGACGCTTCTGATGCCCACCCCGAGGCTCCGCAACGGCTTCCTCCTACTAGACCCCGCTAGCATACCGAGCGGCATGTACAGGGAAGCCTCAACAATAAAGGGTGCATTCAAGGTGGGCGAGCCCATGCCCAGAGCCAGGGACCTCCTAGAGAGGATAGACAGGATAGACTTCATAGTAGAGGGGAGCGTAGCCGTGAACAGGTGGGGGGAAAGACTTGGGAAAGGTGAGGGCTACGGCGAGCTAGAGTACGCCATACTACTAGAACTAGGCCTTATAGACCCAGACATCAAGATAGCTACGAGCGTACATGATATACAAGTACTGGACCAGAGGCTACCCCAAGACCCCTACGACGTCCCAATAGACATCATAGCTACCCCCAATAGACTCGTAGTAGTCAAGGAGAGGCCTTCCAGACCCCCAGGGATACTCTGGAACCTACTACCTGAGGAGAAAATCAGGGAGATACCCCTCCTAAAGGAACTCAAAGAATCCAGGATAAGCAGATCGTAACAGGCCTCGTATCGAATCCGCCGCAATGACAGTTATCGTCTTCACCCAGTAATGCCTAGTTACTATACGGGAGCTGGAGAGGGGGCCTTGTTGGCGGGCCGTTGCTGGAGGCTAGACGGTACTGTCCTCGCTGTTATCAAGGGCGACATAACTAGGCTGAGGGTCGACGCGGTGGTGAACCCGGCTAACAGCCTCATGGTTATGGGAGGAGGCGTAGCGGGGGCCCTGAAGAGGGTGGGAGGCGAGGAGATAGAGAGGGAGGCCCTGCGCCACGCCCCTGTGCCCGTGGGCTCTGCAGTCACCACCACTGCAGGCAGGCTTCCAGCGAGAGCAGTCATACATGCCCCCACGATGGAGAGGCCTGCAATGAGGATACCAATGGAGAATGCCGCGAGAGCAGCTAGAGCGGCTCTCGAGGAGGCCGTGAAGAGGGGCTTCAAGAGCATAGCCCTCCCCGCGATGGGGGCAGGAGTAGGGGGCCTGCCAGTGAGAGGCGTCGCCCGGGAGATGGCATCGATAGCCAGAGAGTACGCCGGTAAACTGGAATTAGTAGTCTTCGTGGCCAGGGGGGAGGAGGCGTATAGGGGAATGCTTCAAGGCGTCTCTGAGGCCCTGGGTAGCGAGGGGGAGGAGTGCTCGGCAGGCCTTCTAGAGTCTCTCTCGCCATAACCGGTAGCAGCGGGGTAAGGGTTGCCCTGCGAGTGCTAGAAGCCCTTAGCAGCTCGGGAGTAGAGATCTACGGGGTCATAGTTACCCGTGGCGCTTACGAGGTAGCAAGATACGAGGAGGGCCTCGAACCTGGAGAACTGCGTCAAGCCCTAGAAAAATACTCGGCGGTCTACGAGGAGAACGATTTCACCTCGCCCCTCGCGAGTAGCAGCAACCAGCCGGAAGCAATGGCGATAGTGCCCGCTAGCATGAAGACTGTGGGCCTCCTGGCAAACGGGATACCATCGAATCTAGTCACAAGAGCGGCACTAGCAATACTACGCCTTGGGCGTAGGCTAGTAGTAGCGCCTAGAGAGACGCCACTCGGAGTAGCGGAGCTAAGAAACTTGCTAGCCATAGCTGAGATGGGCGGCCTCGTGGTGCCCTTGACCCTCGCCTTCTATAACAAGCCTAAAAGCCTCGACGACGCTATAGACTTCGCAGCCGGTAAGGTGCTCGACGCTCTAGGAGTAGAGACAAGGCTATACCGGAGGTGGAGCGGCCCCCCAGAGGACTAGCAGCTTTACGCCGCTACGGCTTGAACCATTTGAGCATCAGGAATGAAACCTCGCCTTTACCTGCTGACGCGAATATGAAGCGCTTCCTTACCGTGTGGGCTAGCCTGCCAGCCCTAACAAGCTCCACGGGATCCAGCATGTCATCATCGCGGTAAACGTGTATTATGAAGGGTGCATGCTCCAAGCCGGGGCCACGCCTGTAAACCGTGAAGTCGGCGCCGAACTTGAGCCCGCTCCTAACGACTAGCCCTTGATCCCTAAGGAAACGGTATACTATGTAGAGCTTCTCGAACCTCTCGCTACTCGATAAGAGCGACCTCACGGCCTCTACACCGGCGGGCTCGCCCCTGCTATCCACTAGTTCAAGTACCCCCTTCTCAGCCAAGTAGGCTGCCTCAACCGGGGAGAGCCGAAGAGGAGCGTCAAACTCTGCTCCCCGAGGCTTTTCTACGCCCACAGGCTGCCCGTAGAAGCCGCATGCATAGAGGCGCCTAGCAGAGTCAACATCAACTATTATAACACTATCCCCTGCCAGCACACCCTTTACCTTCAGGCCTTCACAGCCGCCGGTCAACCCTTAGAGCCCTCCATAGCCCTGTCCTTCATAACCTCGACGATCTCCCGTGCCCTGCGCCGGGCCTCCTCAACCATGCCGAGGTCCTCCCTCACATTCACTATCTTTGACGCCATGCTTAGAACCCTCTCCTCTTCCTTGCTGCCAGCCTCGAGATAGTAGCCTGCCAGGCTGTAGAGGTCTAAGGCCGCTTCCTCCCCCTCAAGCCCCCTCAATGCCTCCCGAGCCATCTCAAGCTCCTCTATAATGCTCTCTCGGAGGCTCCTCAGGTTGCCCAGTTGCTCCTCCAGGAGGTGAGATCCAGCCCCCCTCGAGGCCTTAACATACCCCACATAGGCCTCTACATTCTTCAGTAAATCAAGGTGCTCGTGCAGCATAGCTGCGAGCCTGTCTACGTGAGCTTCAAGCCTCTCCCTGCCACTCCTCAACCCGGAGAGCCCCATCTATACAATACAGAGAGGCGGAGGGAAAGGGGATATAGAGTGTTGGATGAAGAGGCTAGGGCCGCAGTTAAGGCGATGAACTGGCTAGCACTAGCATACACAGCAGAGACCGCAGCGATCGCGGCGACGACGGCCCCGAGGCCTCTAGCAGTGCTCGTGTCGATAGCAGCTGCAATAGTTCTACTTAAATCGGCTAGAGTAGCCGGTAGGGCGGCTAGAGGCCTAGGATGGCTAGCTGGAACGGCAGCTACAGTAATGGCTGCAGTAGCAGTACTACATGCCCCGGCAGCACTCATCGATATAGACACTATAGAGAGCCTGGCAACGGTATTCCTAGCAGGAGTAGCAGCATACTGCTACGCTGCATACAAGCAGCTAAAAAGCACGAGCACGCTGGATAAGAGGGCCGCCGACGGCGCCGCCATGGCGGCAGCAGGCGCAGCCCTGGGAGCAGTAGCCACAACACCCCCAGGATTAACAGTAGGGCTACTCATCTACCTAGCAGGACTCCACAACGTTATGAAGAGTATAGTCGAAGCAATGGATGCCACCAAGGCTGGTAAAGCAGAAGCGGCGCATAGAGAATCTACAGCTGAGACCAAAGAATTACGGGGACAATAACTGCATAGTAGTGTAGTATAAAAGAAAGAGGTATACTGTAAGTTCCGGAGGAGCGCCCGCCGGGATTCGGTTACTTAGCCTAGCTTGGGCGGCTCTGGCACGTAGAGGGCCTTCCCGCTGTTCAGCGCTGTTTCTAGCCTCTTCTCGACGTCGTCCCAGTTAACGACGTTCCACCAGTTCTCGACGTAGCTGCCCCTATCGTTCTTGTACTGGAGGTAGTAGGCGTGCTCCCACACGTCTATGACTAGTATCGGTATGTGGCCGGCGGTCATTAGCAAGTTGTGTTTCTCGACTTGGAGTATCCTTAGCTCGCCGGTCAGCGGGTCAACCGCTAGAACAGCCCATCCAACGCCCTCAACAGTCTTAGCGGCAGCGCTGAAGAGCTTCTTAAACGCCTCGAAGCTGCCGAACTGCTTCTCTATTAAGTCGGCAACCCTGCCGCCAGGAGTACCGCCGCCCTTACCCGGGGGAGCCATGTTGGGCCAGAATATGGTGTGCATTATGTGGCCGCCGTAGTGGAAGCTGAAGTCCCTCAGCACGGCCCTCACGTCTATCTCCGCCTCGCCCTTTAGGTGCTTCTCGAGCTTCTCGAGGGCCGCGTTGGCGCCTTTCACGTAGCCAGCGTGATGCTTCTGGTGGTGAAGCTTCATTATCTCCTCTATGATGTAGGGCTCCAGGTCCCCATACTTGTAGGGTAGCTCAGGTAGCTGGTAGCGTGCGAAGCCCACCAACATCTACTCCACCTCCCCATAAGCCACGGGGGAGAACCACTATTACGTAGGTCGCCCTGCACGGCTAAAGTGGGTTCCTCTGTATCACCGAATAGAGAAACCTGCTGGAGGTGGGCTCAGCCCAGCCTGAGATGCCCCCACTCCTCCCCCGCCTCGACTAGCCAGGAAGCCAGGAGCCTGGCTATCCTGTGCTGTGCATCCCCCGAGCTGATTTCGACTCCGTACCGCTTGAACGCCTCTCTGGCAACCTCGGGATCGACCCTCTCAAGAAACCTATCCTCAAGCTCGTCTAGGAGGTCGAGAAGACGTATCCTCCTGGCCTCCGCAATCCTGCCGCGCAGCCACTCGAAGTCCTCTTCGCTTAGGAGAGCCCTCTCAACTAGATCCTCCCGGCCCCTCTCACGGGCAACCTCTAAATAGTACTTGAGAGGCTCATATCCGCCAGCGATCCTCCCAGTAGCGAATGGAGGCCTCCAACCCTCCTCTCCACTCAACCCCCAGCGCGCACCCCGAACCCTACACAGCGCCGCGCTAGGATTAAAATCCCCCGGTAGGAGTAGAATCAGCACACCGGGGCAGGCGGGAGCCGCCGTAGCTCAGCGGTAGAGCGCCGGCCTCGTATGGGCGCCCACGCGATCAAGCACACCATAAAGACGCTCCCCCCCGGGCACCGAAGTCGCCCCGGGTAAGCCGGTGGTCGCGGGTTCGAATCCCGCCGGCGGCTCCACCCCTCAACCCTTTAATCCTGAACATGTAAATTGGAGGGCCTCAGCCAAATGCCTTCTCCCCACCGCAGTCGGAGTCGGGAGTACTCGTCACAGGCCCCTCAATTAAGCTAGTTCTAGACGGGGAGCCCGCTTAACCGGCCCCGGGCAACGCCATTAGCGAGCCGGGGTGCCTCCTAGGATGACCGGCTGCCCTCTGCTAGAGGGGTTCCACTCCGTAATGGCCGACCTAGATGGAGTGGTCTGGCTAGGCGGCAGGCCGATAGAGAGTAACATAAGGGTGCTCCGCGGCCTCGCCTCGGAGGGACGCCTAGCCATAGTAACTAATAACTCTACGAGGAGCAGGAGGCTCTACAAGCTCCTCCTCGCCAGGGCGGGCCTGGAATTGCCAGTGGAGAGGATAGTTACTAGCGCGTGGGTCGCAGCCTTCCTCCTGAAGCGAATCAAAGGCGAGGCCCTAGTCTACCCGGTGGGCGAGGAGGGCCTAGTG
>JALTZJ010000006.1 GCA_027046245.1 Acidilobaceae archaeon | reverse complement strand
CTCCTGGGCCGCCCCCCGGGCCTCGTAGCCGTGCCAGCCACTAGCCAAGCAGTCCTCCCCCGGGGCTCAACGCCCCGCCTCAGAGCCTCAGCAAGCCTTTCAACTCGCCTCGCGGCCCTGACTCCCCGAACAGCGTCGCGCACGCCAAGAACAACCCCTGCACCAGCAATGAGTGAGGCGGCGAGAGCAACGGGCACAGCAGCCGCCAGCCCGGTAGAAGCGGTCCTTAGGGCTCCACCCGCGATAACGGAACCCAGGAGAGCCGCGGCGAGCCCGGGAAGAACGCGGGCCCTGAAATGACCCGCCACTACGAGTCTACGGCGCGAACTCGCCAGGGCCTGACACCCCACCGCTTAAACCCCAACGGCCCACATGTATAACTAGATGGCGAGGCCGGCCCGTGTTTCACGCGGCCGAGAGGCCCGCCGGGGCCCGCAATGAAGCCGCGTGACGAATCACTATATTCGCTAAAGTCTGGCAGTGAATCCTCAAGCCACCTGTAGACGGTCATAACTGGGGCTCGCCTGGTGCAGGGCTCTGCGTGTTTAGCTAAAAGTAACTAGAATCATGCTGCCGAGCTGCTTTCTCTAGTATATCCAGGGGTATTATAATTATATTAAATTCGTTTAGTCTGGAATAGTTTATAAGGTGGTTTATTAAATGTAAAAACGGGAAATATAACGCTCTTTGTTCTTATTTAGTTGTCTATTCTTTTACCGCCTCTTAAGAGCGGCTACAACTAGCATGACTATTAGTATTGTGGCTACGCCTGCTGCGATTAGCTTCATGTTACCTATCTGCCCTGCTCCCCCGCTCTGCTCTTCGTCTGTCGTTGCCTCCTCTGTCGTCTTTGTTGTTTGTCCTTGCTCGGTGCTTGTGGTCTGTGTTGCTTCTCTGGTTTGGTTACCCGCTCCAGGGCTTGCCTCTGCTTGTGACTCTCCTGTGGTCTGCGTGGTTGAAGTAGTGTCTGTGCCGGTTGTCGTGGTTCCTGTTTCTGCTGGAGTTTCTGTCTGCGTCGTTGTTTGGGTCTTCTCAGCTGTGAGGTCGACTATCGTTGGGGCTCCTTGTTGCAGCGTTACTACTGTCTCTGTCCTGCAAGTGGTTATTGTGTATTCTCCTGGTTTCAGGTAGAGTGTTAGGTAGCCTGTAGGTCCTGCCTGTAGTGTTGCCGCGGCGGCTTCTCCGCCCCTGACTGTTACTTCTGCTCCGGGCTCTGCGCGTATTATGAGTGGCACAATGTCCTGCTCCACGTTTACCTTATATATTGTTGCTCCCGTCACCCCCTCTAGGGCTTGCCTGATATAGGCGAGGTATCCTGGGGCCGGGAATCTTAGTGACCCCGACCACGTAACGTTTTCTACGACTACCGGCTCTGTGCCCCACTCGCTGATTAGAGCTAGTGTTCCGTCTCCGCAGGGGTCTAGGGCTAGCAGGTCTATGCCTCCGGCGGTTATCCAGCGTATATCCATTAGTTTCACGTCGGTTACGGTGTCCCCTGTTATCAGGGTCTTCCATAGTGTGGCTAGCGTTTCGGGGTCTAATGCTTCGATTAGCAGGCCATCATTAGTAGCTATTAACAATATTACGGCTTCGCCGTCGGGGCTCCAGAAGGCTCTAAACGAGTGCAGCCAGCCCTCCCACTCCTTCTTGATCCACGTTTCAGCTATAACCGTCCCCGTGTCTCCCTTGAGCACCTTGACCAGTAACGGGGCACCGCGCCCCTGTTGCACCTCCAACGCCACTAGGAGCTTGTTACCGTCGGGGCTCCACTCCATGGCGGTGTCTTGTCCCAAGTTGTGTCTGTCCTCTAGCACTACGCTTCTCCAGAGCTCCTCTCCACGCGTGTTATAAACTGCTACGCTTACCGGGAATCCCTCCGCTGAGAGGACGGCGATTTCTCCGTCACCGTTAACGTCTACCTCGAGACTCCATGGTTTCTCTATCTCCGCTTCTACCTCTAGGGTCTCCTTGTTAAGAACTAGCAGCCTGTCGAATCCTATGTATGAAACGCGTAGCACTATAGCGTCGGGTGCCGCATAGAGGCTGACAGCCATCGGGGTTTTATCATCCACTGTTAGGCCGTACTCCGTCTTAACGGGCTCGGCCCCGGGTTTTAGGAGTAGGAGCAGCGCTGACTCGTAATAGCCTGATCCCGGCAATATCATTACTACTGCGTCGTCGAGCCATAGCACCTTACTAAACGTGTAGGCGCCCCAGTCTGCTTCTAGGACTGCTCTTAGCTTCTATATCGCCGTCGCTCTCTATTAGCAAGTGGATGTACTGGCTGGCATCACCGTTTACGGGTTGTGAGAGGACTAACAGGAACCTGCTGCCGAAGGGCTCTTTAAAGACCTTAACAAGCGCAGCGTCGGGGTCCAAGCTATACTCGCTAGCCTTAACCACCTTCCCGGCAGCGTCTATCTGAGCCACGTAGAGCTTGTCATTGGCCTTGAATACCGCTGTTAATGATGATGCGTCGGGGGAAGGGTAGAGGTGGCGGCCCGAAACGCCTATGTATACCGGTTCTAGGGTTCCCCCGGAGGCACTGTACCTGTAGACCAGTGAGACTTTCTCCACATACTTAACTGCCAGGAAGGCTTCATCGCCCGCCCATGTAAAGCTTCTTAATGAGTGTCAAAGCTCCTCAGGTCTAAGGGCTCATCTACACTCCAATCCCCGGCCGAGATTATCTTGAGTGCCTCGCCTGTCACGCCTGTTACTGCCGCTGCTAGGTAGCTTCCCTCCTGGTTCCAGGAGAGTATGTACTCTGCCCCCGTTACTGCTCCCTCAAACCTGGCTACCTCGCCGCTCCACTCCTTCTCTACTGAGCCGCTCACCGTGAATACTGTTAGCTTGACTACTGTTTCCCCGTCTTCCGCTACTCCATGTAGCACGGCTAGCTTGTCTCCTGAGGGGTTAAACGCCAGCTTGAGTATCTCACCCTCTACACTGGCCTCCCCTAGCTTTTCGCCGTCGACACTATATACCAGTGCCTTGCCGGGCCAGAGGTCTACTGCGAAGGCCACGGTGCCGGCTCTGGCGTCTAATGCTTTATGTTCTATGGAGTAGCGGCGTTCCGGCGGTTTGATGTCTACCGTGAACTCTGATGCCACTTCCAGGCTATCGTCTACCCTGTAGACTGTTATGTGGGCCTTGAACAGCCTTTCGAAGCCGCTCCCCTCCTCTGAGTATGAGATCACCGCTACTTCATTACTGCTCAGCCACGCAACCCTCTCTAGCAGCTGCCAATACTCGTATACCTCCCTCGCCTTTGCAAGGGCTCCGATCTCGGATCCCGTCGAGGCATCGAGAACAACTATCCTGTCGTCGATGTTCACTGCTAGATAGCTGCTTCCTGGGCTTGCCTTGAAGCCGCGTATCTCGCCGCCGCCATAGCTCCAGAGGGTTGCTCCCGTGGAGGCCTCGAGGGCGAGCAGGGTGCTGCCATCCCATGCAATGTCAGCTAGAAGCGCTGCCCTCTCGTTGTCGAGCCACTCGACAGCTAACACTCTAACCTCGTCGTCTTCCTCAGCATTGATCAGCTTTACTACGTCTTTAATCCACAGTAAACCGTCTTCCAAGCTATACAATGCTACATAGTCTTTAGGATCCGCCACTATGAGGAGCCTTGACCCGTCAGGGCTGACGTATGCTCTGCCTATCAGTGGAAGCATTGTATCACTGACGGTTTCCACCGTGAAGGGCGCTAGAAGGCTGCCAGTCTCTGCCTCCTGAGCTAGTGTCTGCGTTGCCTGTACGAGGAGTAACGTCGCGATAAGAGCGGCGGCCAGCCTCTCGGGGCTCCAAGCCGCCAAGACTAGATCAAGCCTCCAATACTAATCCTTCTACGATATTAATTCACACGTATTTGTACTTTTATTCCTTATATCTCGACTTCCTTAGCATATCCCACTATTAGAACACTGCACCTTCCTCCTACATAAATCGCACACGATAAGCAGCAGCTACACTTTATAGTTTCACTCATTGGGCCGGACCGCGGCTGGAGTAGTCCTTTACGTGTGCTCGAAGCCCTAGCCCGGCCACCTGCTTGTTGGCTAGTAGGGCTTCGCCGGCAGTGTAACATTGGAGCCTTGAGCTTTAGGGCTAAAACTATATAGGCTGCATCGTAGACTGCGACCCCCAGTTCTATGCTGAGCTTAAGGGCCTCAATGGCTTAGCCGCCTCAGCTCGGCCTCTCCTATCAGGCTAAGGGCCTCTAGGGTATCCCCCTTAGAGATATTAGGCCCCTGGCAGGCGTATTTCCTGAATACGCTTACCGCCTCCAGAAGCAGCAGGTCGTGCTCGCAAACATCGACTCTGCCCTCTAGGTGGTCGTCCCTCAGCCTGGAGGCCTCCCCGCTTTAGTCCTCGGACACCAGCCACTTTACAACATGACTCCCGTCAGCTACCCCGCGTAGGCCTAGCTATGACGCACTACCCCTTTAACTCAGGGAGCCCCGGGGGCCGCGTTTCAGAGCCTCCGCCAGCGGCGGGGCCGCCACCGCTGCTGCTCCTGCTAGGGCCATGAGCGTCTCCCTTAGGGGGCTCGGCGCTGCTAGGGCTGGGGCTCCGAGTGCTAGGGCTGCTATGCTTCCTAGTGCTGCCTGTCTTGGGGGCCTCGGGTGGAGCCTCTCTCCGAGTATTGCCGCGGCTGCGGCGGCTCCCAGTGCTACTATGTCTGCTTCCGGCTCCGGGGCTCCGGCGGGGGCCTGGACGGCTAGGCCTGCGAGGCCCGCCGCGGCTAGCATGGCTGGAGGCTTTAGCCTCCTGGAGGCCAGCATTACTGTTAGCGCCATGAGGAGGCCTAGTAGTACGCCGCCGGCGGCGTCTTGGGGGTAGTGGACTTTGAGGGCTAGCCTGCTCCCGGCTACGAGGGCTGTCGCCCCTGCTGCGAGTGTCGCCATGGCGGGGCTAGGGGCTGCTAGGGCTAGTGAGAGCCAGAAGGCCGCCGCTACTGTGGCGTGGCCGCTGGGGAAGCCGGGACCCTCGGCCTCGGCCAGCCACAGCTCCTCCGGGGGCCTCGGAAGGCCCAGCAGGTGCTTGAGGCCTGCGGCGAGCCCCGAGGAGAGGGCAAGCGCTGCTACCAGCATAGAGCCCCTCCTGACGCCGAGGACGTGGAAGAGGAGCGGGGCCAAGAGCATGTAGGCCGGGCTCCCGCCTAGCCATGTAGCCAGGAGCCACCATTCCGGGGGCGCGAAGGCTAGGATAGCCGAGGCCAGCGCCACCCCGACGGGAACCAGCGCGTCTAGCCTAGCAACGTATCCTCTAGGCAACCATCCACCCTCCCAGCAGCAGAGCACCCTTCCCCTGCGGGGGAGGCCTGGGGGCTCTGTGAGGGGCCTCGCGTGTCTAGCAGCTGCTCCCCATCCCCCTCCCTCCCCCTGGGGGGTGCGTGGTGGGAGGGGTGTGGCTCCCGGCTACTCGTCAGCGGCCCCCGTCGCCGCCCCCGGCCTCCCGGTATTTTTATTGGCTGGTGGGGTGGATGACTTCATGCGTGTATCTCTGCTGCTATGCGCTTGTAGAATTCCACTGCTTTTTCTAGATGGCTTATCTCTACGTACTCGTCGGGGCCGTGCACGTTGCCTCCTTTGGGGCCGTAGTCTATTGCCTGGCTTCCGTGGGGGCTGAAGTAGCGGCTGTCGCTTGCTCCTCCCGCCTCCATGGGGTCTCCGGGTAGCCCTATCTCCTTGTTTATTCTTAGCGCGGCTGTTACTAGCCAGTCGCTTCTCTTGCTATTCAGGTAGCCTCCTCCCCCCGAGGCTTCTACCTGCCATTCCGCCTCTCCTGGTAGGACCTCGGTTAGCGCCTCTTCCACCGCTCTTACCACCTCTGTCTTCCTGGTAGTCATTGCTCTCACGTCTAGCACGAGCTCGTGCCAGCCCCCGTGGAGCCTGTAGACGTTGGGGGTCGCTGTTACCCCGTACTCGCTGAAGCCTACTCCTTGCACCTGGAGCCTGGTGAGGGGGATTACTGCTTGTATGAGCCAGGTCAAGCCTAGGTCGACCCTGCTCCTACCGTCTACCCCGCTTGATGGGTCAACCGCTTCTAGCACTGCCTCCCCGGGGAGCACGTTACTCTTAACCCACTGGCCGGTGAGACGCCTTGCCAGGAGCCCCCGTTCCCGGAGGGCGAGGGAGGCCTCTACTACGGGGTGCCTGTCTACACCTGCTATGAAGTAGGCTGCGTGCCTAGTGGGCCTCCCCCTCACCTCTAGGGTGAACCTCTCAGCGACTGGGGAGCCCTCCGCCTCCCACTCTACACTCCTAACCCTAACCCTAACGATGAACACGTTACGCCTCCTCACTATGACCCTGCTGAAGGCGCCGTCACCGTTAACAACGTAGTCGGGCCATAGGCCCTCGCCGCGGAGCCACGAGGCCAGCCACCCAGCCCCCCCGGAGCCGCCTATCTCCTCGTCACCAGTAAACGCCGCCACCAACGTGCCCCGGAGGGGCTCGAAGCCCGAGAGAGCCAGAGTCAAAGCTGCAACATTACCCTTATCATCAGCAGCACCACGACCATAGAGACGGCCATCCTCAACGACAGGAGTAAACGGGTCCCTACTCCACCCAGGACCCGGAGGAACAACATCAAAATGAGCCAGGAACAACGAGACAGGACGCCCCGAACCCCTCACCCACAACAACACAGGAGCAGGACTACCCTCAACAAGCCCACCAGCAAACCCATAACCCCTAAGCAGCTCAAGCACCCTAAGAGCCTCACCACGCCCTACAAGACGGCCACCAACAGGATCACTAACACTCTCAACCTCAATAAGCCGAGAAGCCAGCTCAACCACAGGCGAAGCCAACCACGCACACCCCCAACTAGGAAACCCCAAAGAACCGAGACACAAGAGAACCAGACACGAACCCAGCTAAAGGTCGACGAGGCGCTCGCGCCGCCCCGAAAGAGAGGAGGACCCATCCACCCGGATCCCCCT
>JALTZJ010000005.1 GCA_027046245.1 Acidilobaceae archaeon | reverse complement strand
GGGGAGGAGGGCCCCTCATCCGGGGAGGGGAGCGGCGATGATAGGCTGGAGCAGAGCGTGGCTAGCGCTGTGGAGAGGGCGCTTGAGAGGATAGAGCAGGAGGTGAGGACTGCGAAGGAGATAAAACAGATGATAGCCGGTATGGGCGTGGGCAGGAGCAGTGTGCTAGAGTTCGACGATAGCGCAGAGCAGATAATCAAGCTTGCCAGGGAGACAGATGTTGAGAGGATACTGAGGAGCCTGAGGGGGATGAAGCTCCGCTTCTCGAGGAGCAAGCTTGAAAGGAGGCACAGCAAGGGCTGGATACGGGGGCTTGAATTCGGCAGCGACGTAGAGAGGGTGCACTACAGCCAGCTAGCACTGCCCGACGAGATCTTCTACGCACACTACAGTAACAGCAAGCTCCTACTCTACGAGAAGGTGCTTGAAGCCAGTAGGGGGCCCATCTACGTGCTGCTGGACAAGAGCGGCAGCATGGTGGGCTCCAAAATAGACTGGGCGAGGGCCGTGGCGGTGGCCCTCTTCAAGAAGGCGGTTGACGAGGGCCGCAGGTTCTACGCCCGCTTCTTCGACAGCGTGCCCTACCAGCCCATAATCATGAAGCCCAACGCTAAGACGAGGGACATAGTCAATATGCTAAGTAGCCTGGCCAGGGTTAAGGCGGGGGGCGGCACTGATATAGAGAGCGCCATAGCGGCAGCAGTCAACGATATAATGGCGAGTCCTCGCGGCGACGAGAGGATAAGCGACATCATCCTGATCACCGACGGGGAGGACAGGATAAACGTGGGTAACGTGAAGACTATGCTGGATGAGGTGGATGCAAGGCTCCACAGCGTAGTCATCCAAGGCCACAACCCCCACCTGCAGAAGATAAGCTACCGCTACATGACAGTGAAGAGGCTCACCGAGAAGGAGGCACTCACAGTAGTAGAATTCGCCTGATACAAGGGAAACATATTAAAAGGTCGGGGTCACACAATTCTACCAACGCCGTAACGCCCTCCCCCCTCCCTTAGGGGCTGCTGGGAGGGCCCTTCCAGGGGTCTACAGGGGCGGCTCTGGCCTTGACGAGTGTGGCCGCCAAGGTTAGGGATATCGTGCTTAGGGATCCCGTCCTGGTTGAGTGCCTCTCGCGTGGCATAGTTAATTTCAGTAGCCTGGCGAGGCACCTGGCTGAGGAGATTCGGGCCGTTGACGGCGAGGAGCCTAGTGTAGTGGCAGTCAAGATGGCTTTGATTAGGATAGCTGAGAAGCTGAAGGGCGGCGGTATAGAGGCTGTCGAGAAGATCGTTGCCAGGAGCGCCTTGGCCGTGCAGGACAGCGTGGTAGTTATAACTGTGCCGCGGGAGGGCATAGCTAGCGCCTTCAGGGTGGCGAGCGAGCTAGGCGGGGAGAGCAGGTTTATCCAGGTGGTTCAGAGCCTGAGGAGCGCCACTATAGTCGTCGCTAGGGAGGATAAGGAGAGGGTTCTCCGGAGCATAGGCAGCCCCCTCGACGTGATAGAAGATCAGAGCGTGGTTATCCTGGTCAGCCCTAGGGAGATAGTTGATACTCCTGGAGTCGTCGCCTACATAACCGGGTTCCTGGCGAGGCACGGCATAAACATAACCCAGGTCATAAGCAGCTACATCGACACCCTACTAGTCATGAGCACTAGCGAGGCTACCAGAGCCTACGGGCTCCTCCACAACTTGATAGAGGATCTGAGGAAAAAGTATAGTGCTGAGGGGCTGGGAGGCACGGGCTAGAGGGCCTGGTAGAGGTAGAACTCGTAGGGGTGTGGTATTAGCCTGACCTTCTCGGCCTCAGCCCTCTTTATCTCTATGTAGGCCTCCAGCGCCTCCTTGGTGAAGACGGGCTTCAGGTACTCGTTGTCGCTCTCCAGCTCGTCGAGGGCCTCGTCCAGGCTCCTGGGCAGGGTCTTTATGCCTAGCTCCTTCAGCTGATCAGGGGTCAGCTTATAGAGGTTGCCCTCGTAGGGCTCCGGAGGCTCTAGCTTCTTCTTCACTCCGTCGAGGCCGGCCATTAGGACGGCGGCGAAGGCTAGGTACGGGTTCACAGTGGGGTCGGGGCTCCTCAGCTCTATCCTGGCGGCCTTCGGGTTGCCCTTAGTCGCCGGGATCCTTATCAGGGCGCTCCTGTTGAAGTGTCCCCACGCTACGTAGACTGGGGCCTCATAGCCTGGGACAAGCCTCCTGTAGCTGTTGGTAGTCGGGCTAACCAGAGCTGAGAGGCTCCTAGCGTGCTCTAGTATGCCTGCTATGAAGTGCCTGGCCACCTCGCTTAGGCCCTCCTCGCCGGCGAAGAGGTTCTCCTTGCCCTCCTTGTCCCAGAGGCTTGCGTGTATGTGTAGGCCGCTCCCGTTATCGCCGTAGATCGGCTTTGGCATGAAGTTGGCCTTGAGGCCTAGCTGCTCTGCAACCACCCTGGCGACCCACTTGAATGTAACGAACTCGTCGGCCAGGAACACTGGGTCGCCGGGGGTCAGGCTGGCCTCCATCTGCGCCACGGCAACTTCGTGGTGGCTAGCGGGCACCTCGTAGCCGAAGGCCTTCAAGGCCTTCCTAAGCTCTAGCCTGAACCTGGCTATCTTATCCACAGGCTCTGCCATGTGGTAGGCTAGCTTGACCATCGGGGCGGGCCCGTCGCTCATCCAGGGCTGCTCCCTGCTGAACACGCTGTAACCCACGCCGCTGAGGAGGTTACCCACGTCAAGGCTTACCTCGTCGAATAGGAAGAACTCTAGCTCGGCCCCCATCAAGGGCTTGAAGCCCAGCTCAAGGCTGTACTCTAGGGCCCTCTCGGCCTGGAGCCTTGGATCCACTGGAGCCCTAGTCATGTCGGGCTTGTACACCTTAGTTATTACCCTGTAGACTCCCGGAGCCCATGGAACCTCCTTGAAGGTCTCCTTGACGGCCTCTAGAAGCATGTCGCTCTTCTCTATCGCTGCGAAGCCGAAGACGCTGCTACCGTCGAAGGCGGCAACGAATCTATCCTCTATATTCTTGCCTGGCACCTCTATCTGCCTGAGGAAGCCAGCTAGGTCTGTGTAGTGGATGAGCAGAGTCTCAGGTACCGCCTGGGGCGAGCCGCTACCCATTGAGCCTTCGCATAACGGGAGTAAAGGTCTACCACTTAAACGTTTCTCACAGGTAGACCCTGTAACACCCCTCAATACCCCAGTAACACATGTATTACCGGGCAAGGCCCCCCAAAAGGGGGACTACACAGCCACGCTCAGCTCCCCCGAGGACCCTCCCTTCATGGAGGGAACCGCTGGGTTCATCAACCCCGGGCCCCTAGTTACCCTTGGGTTAACACTGGGGGTGCTGTGGGCTGGAGAGGAGCGAGTGGAGTGACGAGGCCATACTAGAGCTTCTCAGGCCCTACGTTAGGGAGTGGTGGAGGCGGACTTACAAGGGGTTCACGGAGCCCCAGCGCTGGGCTATACCCCTGGTGAAGCAGGGCAGGAACGTGCTCATCTCCAGTCCCACGGGCACAGGCAAGACCCTTGCAGCGTTCCTCGGCGTGATAGATGAGATCCTCCGCGAGCTTGAATCTGGTGAGGCGCCTGAAGGGGTTAGAGCTATATACGTGAGCCCCCTGAGGGCCCTCAACAACGATATCAGGAGGAACCTCCTAGAGCCCCTCAAGGGTATCAGGAGTGCAGCGGAGGAGATGGGCCTCGAGGCGCCTGAGGTAAGGGTGGCGGTTAGGACTAGCGACACGTCGCCGAGCGAGAAGCAGGCCATGGTCAGGAGGCCCCCCCACATACTGATTACCACTCCAGAGAGCCTCGCGATCTCCCTCGTAGCCCCCAGGTTCAGGGAGAGGCTTGCCACGGCGCGCTGGATTATAATAGATGAGATACACGAGCTCGCGGGGAGCAAGCGGGGCGCCCACTTGATGCTCAGCGTGGAGAGGCTTGAGGAGCTTGTAAGGGAGAGGAGTAGTGGGGGGCTGCAGAGGATAGGGCTGAGCGCCACCATAGCACCCCTAGAGGAGGTCGCCAGGTTCCTTGCAGGCTACCGCGACGACGGCTCCCCGAGGCCCGTGGAGATAGTTGATGCCAGGTTCGTGAAGCCCCTGGACATCAGGGTGATAACCCCTGACGTCGACATACTCAGAGCGCCCCCTGAGGAGGTTAACGAGGCTATATACAGGAAGCTAGCGGAGCTGATTAAACGGCATAGGACCACCCTGGTATTCACCAATACCAGGAGCGCTACCGAGCGGGTGGTGTACAAGCTTAGGAGGCTGTTGAAGGAGGAGGGGATAGCTGATCTAGATGAGGTGGAGGCCCACCACAGCAGCCTGAGCAGGAACCTCAGGCTCGACGTGGAGGAGAGGCTGAAGAAGGGCGAGTTGAAGGTGGTGGTCTCTAGTACGAGCCTCGAGCTGGGCATAGACATAGGCTACATAGACCTAGTAGTCCTCCTGGGGAGCCCGAAGAGCGTGAGCAGGCTCCTCCAGAGGGTCGGCAGGGCGGGCCACAGGATAACAGAGGTGAGTAAGGGCCGCATAATAGTTGTTGACAGAGACGACCTCGTGGAGTGTAGTGTACTGGCTAAGAGCGCCATGGAGAGGTTCATAGACAGAGTTAGGATACCCGAGAAACCCCTAGACGTCCTGGCCCAGCACCTAGTCGGCATGAGCATAGAGAAGAAGTGGAGTGTAGAGGAGGCCTACAGGGTTGCGAGGAGGAGCTATAACTTCAGGGGCCTCACCAGGGATGAGTTCATGAGCGTGCTCCGCTTCCTCGCGGGGAAGCACAGCCTGGAGTGGGAGGGGGTCTATAGCAAGCTGTGGCTCGACGAGGAGGAGGGGGTCTTCGGGAAGAAGAGGAGCGCCCGCATGATATACCAGCTCAACGTCGGAGTGATACCCGACGAGGCTAAAATGCGTGTATTCACCAGGGACGGCCGCTACGTGGGCGACCTTGAAGAGGAGTTCGTCGAGATCCTCCAGGAGGGCGACATATTCGTGCTGGGGGGCCGCACATTCAGGTTCATACGCAGCGAGGGCCTCAAGGTAATAGTGGAGCCCGCTGAGGGCGCCAGGCCCACGGTGCCGAGCTGGTTCAGCGAGATGCTGCCCCTGAGCTTCGACAGCGCCCTCCGGGTGGGCAGGTTCAGGAGGCTACTAGACGGCCTCTTAAGGGAGGGCAGAGTTGTCGAGGCGAAGAGGCTGCTGGTAGAGGGCTACAGGCTCGAGGAGGCAGCAGCCGACGCCATCATAGAGTACATCTGGGAGCAGCAGGCCTACATCGGCGTCGTGCCCGGCGACGACCTAGTACTAGTGGAGTGGTTCCTAGACGAGGAGGCAGACTCCTGGGGTATAGTATTCCACATGCTCTACGGCAGGAAGGCAAACGACGCCCTGAGCAGGGCCTACGCCAGCGTCCTCTCAGAGATAGCTGAGGCGCCCGTAAGGATAACAGTCACGGATAATGGCTTCATGTTAAGCCTCCCCAGCTACAGGGAGCCCAGCAGCGCCATGATAGAGGAGGTTATGAGGAGGGTCACCCCCGAGAACCTGCGGGGCATACTGGAGGACGTGATAAGCAGGACCGAGATGATGAAGAGAAGGTTCAAGCACGTAGCCACAAGGATGTTCGTCATACTACGCCGCTACAGGGGCTACGAGAAGAGCCCCGAGAGGCTGCAGCTAAGCGCCCAGCGCCTCCTAGAACTGTTCCTCGAGAACTACCCGGACCTGCCGGTGATCAGGGAGACCTATAGGGAGATACTTGAGGACTACATGGACATCAAGGCGGCCGCTACGGTGCTCGAGTGGCTAAGGAGCGGCAGGGTCAAGGTAGAGATGAGGGGGCCCCTGCCATACCCGAGCCCCTTCGCCCATAGCATAGTAGTGAAGGGCTACAGCGACGTGGTACTAATGGAGGACAAGAGGAAGCTCCTGAACCTACTCAGGGAGCGGATACTTCAGTTACTAGCAGAGCAGGGAAGGAGCCCAGAGGGGTTGATAAGCGGTGGCTGAGGAAGGCCGGGGAGCACCCAGGATCCTAGTATACGGAACTCTCATGATAGATGTGGTCGCCCCCATGCCGCTAGGCTACAGGCCCGGGGGAAACTACATAGCAGGTATAAGGGTCTGCTATGGGGGCGGCGGTGGCAATGTAGCCTACTACCTAGCCAAGCTAGGGGCCGTGACCGCCGTGGCGGGAGCCCTAGGAGTAGACCCCCTGGGTAGAGCATACGAGGAGAGGCTCCAGAGCCTCGGAGTCAAGCTATACCTGGCAAGGCAGGGCTCAACGGGGATAGTAGTAGCGCTTACCCATGAAGAGGGAGAAAGGGGGTTCATAGCCGATCCGGGAGCTAACAGGCATGCAACCTCAGACCTAGTAGTTGAGGCGCTCCAAGACTTCAAACCCCAAGTACTAGTCATCCACGGATACCTACTAGCAGTCCCCGATACACGCTGGCACGCCGTGGAGGCGGCAAGGGCAGCAGCGAAGCGAGGAGTAAAGATAGTCTTCGACCCTGGATACCCCAACATGGGCCCCGAAGAGCTAGAGGCAGCTATAGAGATAGCCAGGCTCTCCACTCTAATCACGCCGAACGAGGAAGAAGCTAAGTCCCTCTCAGCCTTCAACAACGAATCCAGCGCAAGCCAAAGCGAAAAACTTAAATATAAGATAGTGGCGTTAAAGAAGGGTTGGCGTGGGGCCCGGCTCTACGCTGCCGGGCGGCTCGTAGCAGAAGCACGCCCACCCCCCGCACGCGTAGTAAACACGGTGGGTGCCGGGGACGCCTTCACGGCGGCAGCCGCACATTCTATTGCAGTTGGCGAAGAACCCGCACGGCTCCTGCAGCGAGCCGTCACGCTGGGGGCTAAGGCGACCACATGCCCCTGCCCCCAGTGTTGACCGCCTCGAGAGCTAGGCTCCCCTTATCTATAGATGGGGGCCTGGGCTGCCCTGAGCCGCCCTCCATCCCCCAGCCCCGGGGTTAGAGG
>JALTZJ010000004.1 GCA_027046245.1 Acidilobaceae archaeon | reverse complement strand
CACCACACAAGCACCCCCCACACGAGCCACAAGGAGACGCGGAGACACCTAAGTAATAGACGTGGAAGGGGAAGAACAGCAATTAACTCCTCATAGATAAAGAAGAATGAATAGCCCCACAGTAGTGGGATACTCATTATATAAATTAGATGTACTATTTATAGGCTTATTTTAAAGACGGCCGCCGTTGGAGGACAAACCCTTTTAAGCCAGATACATGTCTATATTAACTCCGAGGCGAGATCTACCTAAAACGGGGTACGGGGGAGAGGGAAGTAATGACTAAGCAAAAGAAGCGCCTCAAAGCAATAGCACTACTATTAGCAGCATACGCTGCTCTAACAGTGGGACTGGCATATGCACTACAAATCCCGGACATAAGTGCTAGCACTACTGCAAGTTTATCAAGTAGCCCTACCACTGTAAGCATTAATGGGCCTATAGCAGGGGAAGCAAGTATTACAATAAACCAGACCGATAGTCAACCCCTACCAGACGGAGTATCAATAACTATACAGAATAATTCAGTCGGATTCTACAATATAGCTCCTTGGGCAACAGTAACAATAAACTATAATAACCAAACCAATTTCGCAAATCAAACAATAACATGGAACGTCACACTCTACTTCTACGAAAGCATAGACAATAACTTCGATAAGAATGACCCGCTTGTTGCAGTAACGCCGACAGCTACCGCGACCATAAACCTTGACGGTAATGGCAATGGTTCCGCGTCCGTTGATCTATTGATCTACCCTCCGCTATTACTCGAATCTAATAAAACGTACTTCGTACAGATAGTGTTAGAACCGTAAGAGTCTTAGTAAGATATCGCTGAGGCGATATAATGGAGTCCACCAAAAGACTTCAAAGGTTTTTATTAAACTTTATAATTAATATAATTAAATCAAGTCGACTCTTATTCTCTATATATTTTGCTATTATAATAATTCTTTTTGTTATATTATTGGCTGCTTTTCTAGGTCTGATAGGCTTCTATGCTATACCCACTGGTAGTATGGAGCCTACCATACCTAGAGGAAGCCTCATACTTGTTGCCAGCGTCGAGCCGCATGAAGTCAAAGTTGGCGATATAGCATTAGTCATTGATAGGGCTCTAGGCGTATTGATAGCCCATAGAGTTGTTGCTAAGGATACTCTTAACGGTGTCATCTACGTCAAAGGCGATGCAGTAAACACAATTACCAAAGTAGCATTAGATGACGTTATAGGTATTGTGATTTTTCATGTACCGTATTTAGGTTATCTTTTTCTTGCGAGGGAACTACTTATTGCAGCAGCGCTACTAGCTATAGCCGTGGTAATCTATACGGTGTTCCGCCTCTAGCAACAACAGTATTGATTTAAGTTTGATACGTGCAATGGGGTGAAGCTAGGATTGATCAATACAATGAAGACCCTTATACAGGCTTCCCTACTATTAATTTATATTAGTACTGTTTTAATTGCGGCGTTTCCAATAATAGATACGTATTCTGCTTTAGCGCAAGAGATCACTAAGACTGACGTTATCGCTCGCAACCCATATCCATTCACGGTGTTTATATTAACTAACGATGGCTTAGTATCGTTGATCCCCAACGGCGAGGCATCGCTTCAACCAGGCAGGGTTTGTCTTGTAGATCCCAAGGTATACTATACTGATAATGGTGTTAGGTATAGGTTCGCTGGTCTTATTAGTGACGGTAAACTGTTGTTAGAGCCTTGCGTCGTGGTCGCGAGAAGCCTTGAACCTTTCTATGTTATCGAGTACCGGTTGCTCGTTGTTAGCGAGCCCCGAGGAGTTGTTTATGAGGAGTTGTGGGGGCGGGCCGGGAGCATTGTTGATGTATCTATTCCCAGGGTTGTTGAAGGCGACTTTGCAAGGTATACATTTACTGCTTTAGTCTTGCCTGGCGGCGTTGAGGCCCCTGGGGATAATGTTGGTGTTGCCCTCTATTCCCCTCTTACAGTCACGGCCGTGTACAGGGTTGATTACAGGGTAGTCATTGAAGGGACTGGCAGAGAGTACTGGTATAGCAGTGGGCCCCTTGTTATACCCGTCGAGGATCTCACCGTGGTTCGGGGCGGTGCTAGGCTTGTCCCCGAGAGGCTGCTGGCAGGCGACGTAGCTATAGAGGTTCAGGGCGGATACTTCATAGTGCCTGAAGGGTTCCACGGCGTCTTAAAGCCTGTCTATAGGAAGGAGTACCTTCTAGTGGTTAAGGGTCCCGAGGGGGAGAGAAGGGAGTGGATTCCCGAGGGGGAGAAGGTCTCTCTCGAGTTCCAGAGCATTATTAATGTGTCGCCTGAGGAGAGATTAGTCTATCGGGGCGCACTGGTTGACGGCCTGCGAGTCGAAGCTCCTAGGATCGAAATTGTCATGGATTCGCCTCATAGGGTTGAGGCCCTCTATGAGAGGCAGTACCTTGTGAGGGTTAGGAGTATTCTCGGAGCAACGGAGGAGTGGGTATCCGATGGGAGCATCTACACATTGAGTCTTCCACAGGTGATGCCTGGAGGCCTATTCACAGGGCTTGAGATGACTACTGTCGTTGTTAATGGAGAAGCCCTTCCGGGCGTAGAGGCGCTGAGGTTACCTGTTGACGGGCCTCTGGATATAACTGTGGTTTACTCGTCGCAGCCTATACTATGGAGGATAGCGCTGGCGTTAATCCCGGCTACCCTTCTTTCCGCGTCCGCTGCTCTCTACCTGTATAGATGGCTGCAGGGTGGAGGGGAGGAAAACGATAAGGAAGAAGATAATAATGGAGTTGAAAGAGAAAAATCTGCATCTACTAGTTGATTGCATTTATCAAGAAAGCGCGGGTTAACCCTTCTCCAGGGTCCCCTATTCTTACGTTATTAGCTGTTCTACTGGTATTTCTATTGATTCTTCTTCTAGTTGTTCCACGTCTACCCCTGGTAGTGGCTGTGCCTCCGGTGGTAGCGGCTGCTTGGGCTTCCTCTCTTCTAGTGGCGGCACGGGGCCGTTGACCCGCTTCTTTCTCCAGAGGCCTAGCTTGTAGCGTAGTAGGAGGCTGCGTAGCCTTTGTATGGCTCCTGCCGGGTCTACTTCTTTGGGGCAGACTGCGCTGCAGCTGGCTGCAAAGTGGCAGCCGAAGACTCCGTCTTCGCCGTCGACTAGTTCTAGGCGCTCTCTCCAGCCCTCATCTCTCGGGTCTGATATGAAGCGGTAGGCCTGGGCTAGGGCTTGGGGTCCTAGGAAGCGCTCGTCGCTGGCGTAGACTGGGCATGCTGAGACGCAGAGGCCGCATGCTATGCAGAGGCTGTACTGGTAGAACTCCTCGTACTCTTCTGGGAGGAGCTTGTACTCCCTCTCCGGGTTCTCCTGCTCTTTCTTATCCTTCCTTATCAGGTAGGGCTTCACCCTCCTGTGCTTGCCCCAGAACTCTGTGAAGTCCGTGAGGAGGTCCCTGACTACCTTGAAGTTCTTCATCGGCTCTACTGTTACTACGGGGTTGGGGCCTACTGCTACCTCTGCCAGCTGGGTCTGGCAGGCTAGCCTGGGGGTCCCGTTTATGACCATGCCGCAGCTGCCGCAGACGGCCATTCTGCAGCTGTAGCGGAGTACTAGGGTGTGGTCCTTCTCCTCCTTGATCTTTAGGAGGGCGTCTAGCACGGTCATGCCCCTATAGGTCTCCACCTCGTAGTCCTGCCACCAGCTCCTCCCGGTCTCGGGGTCGTACCTGCGGATCCTGAAGGTGACCCTCTTGGGCGGGGTCCTAGTGGCAGCCTTGGGGTCGAACACCGCCATCACATCATCACCCCTATTCTCTCCCTCGTTCAGGGCGGGGGTACGTAGAGGACGCTGTGCACTGCTACTGCTGCCATGGCTAGGAAGGCTAGTACGGCTGCGGCGTTGACTAGCTTATCCCATATGGGGCCGTGGTGGAGCTCGAGCAGTATTATCCTGAGGCCGTTTACCCCGTGGAATAGGGCTGCGAGGGCTAGTAGCAGGAGTAGTGCGCCGTAGCTGGTGTACTCCCCGTAGACCACCTGCGGTAGCAGGGTTTCGGTGAAGCTCTGTAGCCCCCTCAACTCTGGTATCCTCATTGCTAGGTGCCATGCTACGAGCACTACTAGGAGGGCCCCGGTTATGTATTGTAGGGCCTGTAGTCTAGCCCCCACCACTCCTTCACCTCAGGAACATCACGTAGCCTAGGAGGGCCCAGAGGACGAGCCATAGGGCTATGGATGCGTAGATTAGGAGCCTCTGGAAGCCCCGGAGGCTCGGGGCTATATACGGGGGCTTGGGCTTCTCGGGCCTCCCTATACCGAGGGCTAGGGCCTCTACTAGTATGAGCCTCACACCGTTTATGCCGTGGTAGAGGACTGCCCCCATTGCTATGTAGAAGAGTATGCTGGTGATGTTGGGCTCGCCTAGGCGGAGCGCCTCCTCGAGGTAGGCCTCCCAGCTGCCCTCCCTGGCCGGCCTGCTCACAGTGAGTATGTGGAAGAATAGGAAGAAGCTGACTATTACTCCCGTCAGGCGGTGGAGCATGAATGCAAGCCTCTCCGGGTTGCCCCTTATCCTTAGCAGCCACGGGTCTATCCAGGCCCTGGGGCCCGGCCTGTTATTGAGTAGCCTAGCCCTTATCCTGCCTGCCAAGGGCCTCACCGAGCCCTCCCCTTCTCCTCCCGGCGTTTCACGGTTCTAGTACTTCCTCTCAACGGGCTTCCATGTGGTTATCCTGACGGGCTCGTAGCTCAGGCTAACGTCGTCTTCCCCGCTCCTCACTACTAGGGTGTGGGCTAGCCAGTTCTCGTCGTCCCTCTTGGGGTAGTCTATCCTGTAGTGGGCTCCCCTGCTCTCCTCCCTCGCCAGGGCTGCCTTCGCCGTGGCGAGGGCGGCGTCTAGGAGGTTCGCGGTTTCGAGGGCTGCTATGAGGTCGGTGTTGTAGATCCTGCTCTTATCCTCCACGTACACCTGCTCCCTGAATATCTTCCTCAGCTTCAGTATAGTCAGGAGCCCGGTCTTCATGCCCTCAGGGTCCCTGATCACGTAGAAGTACCTGCCCATCGTGTCCCTCAGCTCCTTCTTCACCTGGTAGCTCGGAACCCCGCTCTCCCTCTTCACGAGGCCGTAGACCCAGGACTCCTCCTGGAAGCCCCTCCCCCTCCCTGGGGTCTTGGCCTCGCCCCTCTTCAAGGCGTACTCAGCCGCTAGAACCCCTGCTAGCCTGCCGCTGGTGAGGCACTCCGCCGTGCTGTTGCTGCCCAGCCGGTTCGCGCCGTGCACGCTCGCAGCGGCCACTTCGCCGGCTGCGAAGAGACCCCTTATCCAGCGCCCACTCCTGTCGAGCACCCTGTAGTAGCTGTCAGTGTGTATCCCGCCCATGGTGTAGTGGGCCACTGGCCTGACGGGGAGGGGCTCCTCAACCGGGTCTATACCGGCGTAGCGAATCGCTATCTCCCTCACGGCCGGGAGCCTCTCATTGATCTTCTCCTCGCCGAGGTGCCTCAAGTCGAGGAGCACGTACTCCAGCCCGGATACCTCGTCCTTGAACCCCCTACCCTCAAGTATCTCCCTTATGATGCAGCGCGACACTATATCCCTAGGAGCTATCTCCGCCATCTTCGGGGCGCAGTCCTTGTGTAGCATGAAGCGCTCTCCCTTATTATTCAGCAGATAGCCGCCCTCGCCCCTCGCACCCTCGGTTATCAGGATACCGCTCGGCACCAGCCCCGTCGGATGGAACTGGAAGAACTCGGGATCCTTCAAGGGCACCCCGGCCCTGAAGGCCATCCCCCAGCCGTCGCCTGTGACTGTGTGGGCGTAGGTGGCGAAGTTATAGAGCCTCCCAGCCCCGCCGGTAGCGATTATAGCCGCCTTAGCCTTGAACAGGTAGATGTTCCCATCCTTGGGGTTCAAAGCGTAGAGACCCCTGAACTCGCCATCCTCCACCACGAAGTTAGTCACGTACCACTCATCATACCGCTCCCAACCATCATACTCCAAGAGCTTATTATAGAGGGTGTGCATCTCGTAGTAGCCCGTCTTGTCCCCCGCGAAGAGAGTGCGCTTGAAGCTGTGGCCACCGAAGGCCCTGGTAGCGAGCCTGCCGTCAGGCCTGCGGCTCCAAGGCATGCCCCAATGCTCGAGAAGCCTAACCTCCTCTGGCATGAGCTTCACGAATATCCACACAGCATCCTGGTCAGCCAGGAAATCGCTACCCTTAATCGTGTCCCAGGCGTGGAGAGCGAAGCTGTCACCCTCCTCCCTATAGATAACAGCAGCGGTGCCCCCCTCAGCGCTGACACTATGACTCCTCATGAGGTGAAGCTTACTCACAAGACCAACGTCAAGCCTATCCCCATACCTCCTCTTAATCTCCACCGCAGCCCTGAGCCCGGCGATCCCGCTACCGACAATAACTACATCGTGCTCGATAACCTCAGGGGCAGGCAAGGCCGCAAGCACCCAGACACACTATCCCAACTAATCAAAACAAACAGAAAGCAGAAGAGATAAACGCACCAACACCGCCAAACCCACCAACCCCCTTCCAATTCCACAGGACAAGTTCCAATCGCTATTTCCAAGCGCTCTGCCGCCCTGTCTTCCAATTCTATTGGGTAGATTCGATTTCATGGAGAAGATCCGGCGGGCCCTGGCAGAGGACTACTTTCAATTCTATTGGGTAGATTCATGTATGTTCTCTTAAAGTTCTCTTAAAGACCCTCGCTGCCGATCTTTCTACTCTTCCAATTCTATTGGTTAGATTCAATGGGACCTACGATCTTGTACAGTAAAACGTCGTTACCATCGGGCCTCTCAGGCTTTCAATTCTATTGGTTAGATTCCCGCCAACCGGGGGGTAGTCATACGTGTTGACAAGCCTTTCAATTCTATTGGTTAGATTCTGGTTTCAGATGACAAGCTTTCAGATGCAGTAGCGTCTACTGACTTTCAATTCTATTGGTTAGATTCAATAAGTTTGAGAGGAGAAAAGATTAACAGCCCTTACAGAAGTCTTTCAATTCTATTGGTTAGATTCACTACGCCATTGCTACGGTGATTGCCAGGTTCTACGAACTTTCAATTCTATTGGTTAGATTCTGGACTCAGCCGAATATCTGCCGGGTTGGCTAAAGAGGCTGATCGCTTTCAATTCTATTGGTTAGATTCAAAAT
>JALTZJ010000003.1 GCA_027046245.1 Acidilobaceae archaeon | reverse complement strand
CGCTACCGTCTCTCCGTTTTCGGGTATAGCTATGTCATCGATCCCTAGTTCCGTCTTTATCCTTGCGGCTAGTGCTTGCTGGACCTCGTATTGCCCGTGGACTAGCACCACCTTCTCTACCCCTACTATTCCTTTGAGCAGCTTGATTATGCCTTCCTGGTCTATGTGGCTTGAGAAGTCGAACCACTCGATCCGCGCTGCTACTGGTAGTCTTTCCTCGCCGAAGACTCCCTCCTCTAGTATCATGCGTCCCGGCGTCCTGGGGCCCTGGTAGCTTACTAGGAAGACACCGTTCCTGGGGTCTGCAGCCATTTTCCTGAGGTAGTAGAGGCTTGGGCCTCCTTTCAGCATGCCTGCACTAGCTATTATTACTCCGGGTTTCTTGAATGCCCTGCGCCTGTCCTGCCATCCGCGTACCAGGCGGAACTCTGCCATAGCCTTTAGTAGGAGCCATGGCTTGCTGAGGAAGCGTCTATGGGCTGCATATAGCTCGGCTACCTGCCTTATCATGCCATCTACCCATACCGGGTACTCGAAGTCTCTCTCGGCTAGGAGAGACATTATCTCCTGTCCTCTCGATACGCTGAACGCTGGCACCAGTACGGTGCCCCCCTTCTGCACTACCTCCCTCACCGCATTATAGAATCTCTCCTCAGTCATGCTACGCGGCGGGTGATTGCTAGCGCCGTACGTAGACTCAACTATTACAACATCTGCCTTGACACCTTCCAGCTTCGCGGGGTCAACAAGTTTTGTCTCTATTACATTCACGTCACTCGTATAAAGGATCCTACGCCCTCCCACCTCGACCAACACGCTAGCGCTGCCCGGTATGTGACCAGAGTATAGGAGCTTGAATGAGAAGGGGCCCGCCTGTACCTCCTCACCGTATTCCAGGGATCTGGCATCCTTCAACATGTCGTCAACGCTCTGCTCATCATATGTCAAGTGCATACCGTTCAGCTTTATCATATCGTAGAGCAGCAGCCTTGAGACCTCAAAGGTGAGAATAGTCCCGTAGAGTGGTGGACTCACGCTTACATAGAGGCTTGGAGCCGCTCCTATATGATCCAGGTGGCTATGAGTCAACACTACTCCGTCTAGGTCGCGGGGCCTCACATGACCCGGGTAAACCGGGATATCGTTCTCGTCAAAGTTAACACCATAGTCTAGCAGGAGCCCTCTGTCACCATGCTCTACTAGTATCGCGGCGCGGCCTACCTCCCTACCGCTACCCAGAACCCTAATCCTTACATTTCTCGAAGCACCGTCACCCTCCATGACTACATACACCACCAGTCATAGCCATACCCGCGCCAAATCTCCACCCAGTCATGCATATTCTAGTGGCGGCACCCCAGGGGCGCGAGGCGGAGCCCACAAGCCCTGGGGGGAGAGGGGAGCCCCAGGGCTAGGGTGTTCTCTCCTCAGGCCCCAGCGGGGGCCTAGGATAAAACCCCTGTAGACCGGGCCTCTTATAATCGTAAAATAGCGTGAGCTTCCCTCCCCTTTGATGCTGGGATCCCCTGGGGTGTCTGGGGTTGGCGTTCTTCGGCTTTAGCCCGAGGGATCTTGAGAGGACTCTTAGGCGTATGGGTATAACTATGGAGACCCTGAGTGCCGAGCGGGTGGAGATCCTTCTTGATGACGGGTCTAAGCTTGTAGCTGAATCTCCCCAGGTCATGATTATAAGGGCTAAGGGTCAGCCGCCTATGACTTATGTTATAGGCGAGTTCAAGCGAGTTGAGCCCAGCGAGGAGGAACGGGGCATCGGCCAGAACTTCACTGAGGAGGATGTACAGCTTGTTGCTGAGCAGGCTGGTGTTTCCCTTGAAGAGGCAAGAAGGGCTCTTGAGGAGACGGGCGGCGATATTGCTGAGGCTATACTTAGACTCCGTGGAGGGTAGGATTGCTAGCTGCTAGGCTCCTGAGCCTCGATACTAGCTCCTCCGCGGAGCTGACGAGAGACACTATTAGGCTCACTCCATCCCTCTTTGCGATCTCTACTGCTAGCTTGTCAACGTTTTTGCCTGGACCGTGGAGTATAACCGCTGCTGGCTTAATCGGTGACGCTCTAACCGCTACCATGGGACTCCTTCCCGTCTGGCTGGCTGTGAATACTATGGCTCTCTGGGGGTTGCTGCCGAAGAGGGCCATGAATTGTATGCCGCTCAGGGAGAGTATGGCTCTAATGCTGTCTACTATCGTGTAGCCGTAGATCCTCTTGGAGTTATCCTTGCCGGCCAGTACTACCCCCTCCACGGCGCCTGCGAGCTCGCCTACAGAGACTGGAGCGTTAAACTCTGCCATGTCTATCACGGCTCCCGGCGGTATGCCGAGGACTTGGGCTAGCTGGCTCACAGTCCTCCAGCCGCGACGTTCATCGATACGTATCAACGCTGTAACGAATTTCTTTATGAAGCCAGCGCCTGGGCTGCGCCTGCCCTTCTCGTAGTCGCTTATCACACTCGTAGATACGCCCATCTCCCTTGCTACCTCGTTTTGGCTAACCCCGAAGTACTCCCGCCATTTCCTCAGGGCCTGGCCATAGTCGTCGGAGTACACTATGTCACCCGCTATCCTCTTAGCGATTACCTGAGCTACATAATCTCCATCAATAGTCAAGGGTCGATACACCTCCAAGACATTAGACTATAGACGCGTCCCAGGATATAATATGCAGCATTACCCAGCGAACCATAAAGTGACGTCGGAAGAGAGTTGAAGCTACACAGTCACCCTTATACAATGAACGCTACCCAGGCTAGTGAGGATCTAGGCCTTCTCCCCTTTGATTGATCCTTGAATCCGACTCTAACCTTTGGACCCGGCTAGAGCCTGCTTAGCATTATAGTGGCGGGAGCGCTGTGAGGGGAGGCTAACGGCCTTCGACCCCTCGGCACACGCCTCGTTATGGGGGAGGTGGCTGCAGCCACCGAGGCGCCCCGCTTCTGCTTTGATGCTTTACTGTTTATCCCGAGCAGGGCTGCACCGATGATCTACTATGGGTGCCCGTCGAGTTGGTGGTCAAAGCTCCCTACGTGTTGATGGGTAAAGTTGTCTCTTACTTTAAGCCTAAGACGGGGTATAGGTGGAATGGCGGCGTTCTTGTTGACTCGGGCGATGCCGGTCTTGTAGGGCTCCTGATGCCGGGTAACGTGGCCCATTGGCTTGTCCGGGGTGAGGAGGTCGAGGTTAGGGCTTGTTGCGAGCCTAGGCCTTTGAAAGACTACGGCGTCTATGGGTTTAGCGACTACGTACTACACCGTTTCTGGGATGGCGAGCCGGTTCTCGTGTGGCCTCCCTGGCGCAGGGTCTACACTGTTAGGAGGGGGGACGAGGAGATCAGGGTCTTGGCGAGGGAGGCTGTGTCAGAGGAGGACTACAGCGGGATAAGCGAGCTGGAGCAGCACCACTATGCTAGCAAGGAAGAGGTCGTCGGCGTGTGGAAGTGCCCAAAGGACGGAACCATGGTAGAGGCCAATACTAGGCCGCTATGCCCTAAGTGCGGCACTCCTATGGTGATCCATGAGATCCGGGGTAGCCTGCCCAGCAGCAGGTTCCTGGTTCTCGAGCTTCTGGACAGGAGGCCTTACGAGCCCCGCATAGTGGGCTATGTTAGAGTTGACACCCCAATACCCTTGATGCACCGCAGGATCGTTAAGAACGGCAAGGTTAGAGTGGAGAGGCTCATACGAGAGAAGGTGTTCCCTAAGGACTGGTTCCATCCAACCTTCTGGCCTATCACTCCGAAGGAGAGGAGGCAGCTGGTTAGGCGCTTCAAGGAGCTGGCATCCATCTACGGCCGTAGGCTTGCAAGGACTATGCTCAGCCACGAGATAAGCGATGTCATGCTGGCTAGGGTCAACACAGCTGCTGCCAGGATAGCGAGAGTAGTTGTTCACCCGGATTACAGGGGCGGCGGTTTAGGCGTGACCGCAGCTAAGGCAGCGGTGGATTGGATAGCTGAGAGGCGTATACCGGAGATGAGGAGGAGGAAGCACGTTGTGGAAACTATTGCCGCCATGGCGAGGTATAACCCGTTCTTCGAGAAGGCCGGGTTCAGGTATATGTGGGACACTGCCAGTGGGAGGCCGGTACTAATGTATCCCCTCAGCGAGGAGGCCAGGCGGATAATAGATGAGTTCCTGAAGAGCGATCCCTATGCGAGGATGCATGGAGGTGTGCTCTACAGGCCCCGCTACAAGCCTGCTCCCCCCCTGGAAGGGCCCATAGTGTTCAGGGGAGTCTCAAAGTCGTATAGGAGTGAGTTGAGTATTGAAGGTCTGCCTAGTGAGATACAGGAGGTTTTAAAGGCCTTCGGCGTTGAGAGGAGGCTCGTTGAGAGGAGGGTCCTAGAATCTGTCGACCTTGAGATAAGGCCCGGGGAGGTCGTGGCAGTAGTTGGAGCGAGCGGTGCTGGCAAGACCACCTTTCTAAGGCTGGTACTTGGCGCTGCCGGAGCCGTAAAGGGGGAGCAGTACCAGCCTGATACGGGCGAGATTGTGGTTCCCGGTAACGCTGTGGTATCCGCACTTGTGCCGGGTGAGGTTGAGCATGAATTCGGGGAGGGTAGCCTTCTTGAGGAGATAACACGGCTCACCGGCGACGTTGTTGAGAGCCTGGAGATACTGAGTATAGCTGGGATAAGCGACGCAGTCCTCTATAGAGCCAGGATATGGGAGCTTAGCACAGGTCAAAGGGAGAGAGCCAAGATAGCGGCTCTCCTAGCTAGGAGACCCAACCTAGTAGTTATAGACGAGTTCGCCGCCCACCTAGACCCGGTAACTGCTGGCTGGGTGGCCAGGAGGCTAAGCAAGTTCGCCCGGCAGCACAGCGTCACGCTAATAGTGGCGACTCATAGAAGAGAAGTGCTGAGAAACCTTTACTCTGATAGAGTACTAGTTATAGCTGAGGGGAGGGTGAGCGAGTCGAGCGGTGCAGAACTTTGACCTACGAATGCCTAAACAGGGTTGCAGCAATATACGCGAGCCTTAAGGTAATATCAGTAAACGTTACTTCACATAACACTCGAAATCAGCGAAAAATCGCTGCTTCAGCCACTAGGGTCAAGTTCCTGGTTAAGCATAAGCATGGAGTTAGCCTAGATGAGGCCCCCCTGATAGAGGCCCTGGAAAGCGCGTCTACCCGTGCAGGCGTTATAGCCGAGTTCGAAGAGTACGAGCCTCTATTAGACCAGTCTGCGAAAGGCGATCATCGGGGTCATCAGCTTGGCAGGGCCGAGCACCTCTCACAATTAATAGCAGAGCTATACGATAGAGGAGAGCCATTCGTAGCCATGTTCCCGAGCACGCTTGCACCAGCACTAATAAGCAATCTACCCCCCAATCTGGTTAAGGTGCTTGAGGAGTCACCACAGCTACATGTTAACGTCGAATACGAGAACCTCTTGTACCTGCCCATCCACAGCCATTACGGAATGATAGAGATTGTGGGCAAACGCAATAGCCTTGCTAGCTACAAGAGAGTCGAGATACTTGAGAAAAGAGCGGCATCCCTCGGTCTACGAGTTACTAGACAAGTCTACCTGGACTCGAACAGGGAGATACTAGAATATATATTAGACGAGGGAGCTATAGGTCCCCTAAAGAGAATACCAGTTACCAAGCTGGCCATCGTAATAACCGGCGTCTACAACTGCTTATCCAGTAACCCCCCCGTGAATCCATATATAATAACTGAGAACGCCGACCACACCATAGTTATGGTTAACGTGCCAGAGCAGCTTAGAGTCGAGATAGAGGACGCGGTGAGCAGCATTACCAACTGGAATCCGCAAGGCGGCTACGTATCACGCTTCGTGAACGCCTTTAGACCTTACGTTGAGACCCTGCTTAGAACCCTAAAGCCTTGACTAGGGCGATATTCTGAGCGGTGTGAACGTCAGGAGCGATACTACTAGTAGTAGCGTGGCTATGCCTAGCGCGAATGCTAGGATCCTGCCTGTTCTGCCCGCGAGCCTCTCGAGTATTGCGACAGCAAAGTGGGCTCCGTCGCTTAGGATCGCCGCCCCCGGTAGAGGTAGTATTAGCGGTGCCGCGTTGATGGCTGCAAGACCTAGGTTGAGCTGCCAAAGGGCAGTTAGTAGCGGGCCTAGGGGGTTGGAGAACCTGTTTGCTACTTGAACCCCTATCCTCGCCTCTCCGGGGGGCTTGACCACGGTAACCTCTACTACCCCCTCTCCGGGCCTCTCCAGGGTTAAGGCTACCACTGCCTCCTTCTCTGGATTCGCTACTCCAGCTTCTGCTAGGAGCTTTGATAGGTCCTCTAGGTTTCTGACTTCGACGCCGTTTACGGCTCTTATTACGTCGCCGGGCTGTATTCCGGCTTTCATGGCCGGGCTATCAGGGGCGACCGAGAGTACTACTACTCCTCCGGTTAGCATTGGTAGTAGTGTTGAGAGGAGCGCCGCGGCTACTAGGTAGAATGCCACGTTTGCTGCTACTCCGGCACTGAATACTTTGAGTTTGCTTAGTAGAGGCGCTTTTGACAGGCTTTCCTCGTCTAGTTCAACAAAAGCTGCTGGTATGAATGCGAAGAGCGCGAAGCCGCCGTTTCTTACTCGTATTCCTTCCGCCCTAGCCGCTACTGCATGAGCCGCCTCGTGCACGAGAGCTGCCAGGCCTATCGCTATAAGTACGTAGGGTAGGTCGCCTAGTGGTATTGTGACTCCCGGTATGAGGGGCACTATGCCCGCCTCTCCACCGCCTCCCCCACCGTATACGTGGCGCGCTAGGGCTAGGCGTACGGCGAATAAGTAGAACAGAGCCATTATTAGTAGCATTACTGCTACTCCCAGGAGGCCTAGGAGTCTTATCGCCTTGGTTGATGGCGTGTGGGGGGGCAGAGGGTCGCCTACTACTCCTACCCTGAAGATCAACACGAACGGGTAAACCTGTACCCTGCCCCTTCGCCCCCGCAATGCATAGTAGAGTATAACCCAGAACGCTAGGAATGCCGCAAGCGCTACTAGCCCTAGTTCCACCCGCCCTTTCACCGTGCACCCCTGAGTGCATCCCCCAAGCTCTTTAAAGCTAGAGCAACGCTCTGAGAGGCCCACCGGGAGGCCTCTAAGATGTCGAGACCCCTGCACTCTACTGCATAAGCCGTGAGCGCTGTAAACACGTCACCCGCTCCCGTCGGGTCTCGAACCTTATCAACGGGCTTGGGAAGAGATGCGACTGGGTTACCTCTGTAGAGTATGACACCCCCGGATTCCCCTGTGGTGTAGAGCAGCCAGCCAAGCCTCCTGCTCGCAGCGGCCGCTTCATCTAGGCTCATGTCGTCGCTGCTTGCATGGGCAGCGGCTATTGGTGCCCTCGGAGGCTCTAGCCCGGCCCTAGCGTAGCCCTGAAGATCCAGGTAGACCTTATACTTGTAGCCTAACAGCTCCGCAGCCATGCCTGGCTCCTCGCCGTATAAGGGGGAGAGGAGTACGAAGTCGGGTGAAGCGCGCTCGGCGTAGCTGAGGGCCTCAGCCGGATCTACCGGGCAGGGGGGCTCCAGGAGCCTCGTCTTCCTCTTGCCCCCCCACTGGTACTCGTGGCTGAAAACCGGGCCCCTGCATTCGGTCCTAGCTGCTCCCAGTCTCTCCACGCCCACCCTCCTCTCGGCGCTTAGTGCGGCAGAGACGCCTGGAGGGTGGGGATAGAATGCTAGTGGTTCTACGCTGTGGAGGCGTAGTGCGTGGCCCGAGAAGAGGGCTGGACCCCCGGGTCTGGGGATTCCAGCTATTACGTCGATTGTTGGCGGCGCGATAATGAGTGCTGTGCAGCGGCTACTTGAGGCCAAGGTATAGCTTCCCCAGTTCCGGGTGTTCTAGCAGCTCTCTGGCGCCTCCCTTGAACGCGACTTTGCCCTGAACTAGTAGATAGGCCTCATCGCCGATCTCGAGAGCTTTAACGGCGTTCTGCTCCACGAGTATTACTGTGAGGCCGCTGTCTGCTATACCCCTGATCGTCTTGAATATGAATTGAGCTGCCTGGGGGCTCAGGGCCGCCGTCGGCTCGTCGAGTAAGAGTACGGTTGGCTCCGTGAGTAGTGCTATTGAGATCGCTAGTAGCTGCCTTTCTCCGCCGCTGAGAGTTCCAGCCTTCTGGTCCATCCTCTTCTTCAGGATCTCATAGCGATCCGTTATCTCTTCTAGCTTCTCATTGAACGCCTTCTCGGGGTCTGCCTTGGCCTGCTCGCCTAGGAGGCCCTTCTTCGCCTTTGCGGTGTAGACTATCTTTGCTAGCATTAGGTTCTCCTTCACTGTGAGGTCTGGGAAGACGTTGTCTGTCTGGAATACGAAGGCTAGGCCTAGGTACGGTTTCCCGCTGGGTGGTACCCTGGTTATATCCTGGTCCTCTAGTAGTACTCTGCCCTCGTAGATCCTGGTGAAGCCGAATATTGTCTTGAGGAGAGTGCTCTTGCCGCTGCCGTTGGGGCCTACTATGACTGTTACCTTGCCGGGTCTGGCTTCGAAGTCTATGCCGTGTAGTATCTCTAGTTTACCGTAGCCTGCGTGTAGGTTCTCGGTCTTGAGGGTCTCTCCCTTGAGATCCATGGCTTCTTCACCCTTCTAGGTAGACCTGTATCACCTTGGGGTCCTCCACTACCTCCTCCGGCTTGCCCCTAGCTATTATCTTGCCCTGATGCATCACGTAGACGTAGTCGACGTAGTCGAAGAGGATCTCTAGCCTGTGCTCTATTATCAGGAAGGTTATGCCCTCCTCGTCCCTCAACTTTACTATCCTCTCGAAGAGCTGCCTGGCTAGCGTCGGGTTAATGCCTGCTGCTGGCTCGTCGAGCATCACCATCTTCGGCTTAGTATTCAACGCCCTAGTCAGCTCTCCCAGCTTCATCTGCCCGCCGCTTATGTCGCTGCTAAGGTTCCCCGCCACGGGCTTCAAGCCTGAGTCGAGTATCCTTTCTATACTAGCCTCAGCGTTGTCTACCTCGCGCTTGCGCCAGAAGAGTCTTAACAGCGCTCTCAATGGGTTCTCGCCGCTGTGGCCCCTGTAGCCTGCTAGGGTGTTCTCATAGACTGTCAAGCTCTGCCATAGCCTGGGCGTCTGGAATGTGCGTACCAGCCCCCTCTTGTATATCTCGTGGGGTGGCAGGCCGGTGATGTCCTCGCCGTCGAACCATATTCTGCCGGCGTCGGGCTTGTAGACGCCAGCTATCACGTTGAACAGGGTGCTCTTGCCACTGCCGTTGGGGCCTATCAGCCCTACTATCCAGCGCCTCGGAACCTCTAGGTCTACCCCGTCTACTGCCCTTACTCCGCCGAAGTACTTCTTTACCCCCCTAACGCAGAGCAGGGCGTCGTCGCAGTTCTCGGGCGGCCTGGTCATGGCTTCAATTCACCCCTTCCTCCTCTTGATGAGGTTCCTCAGCCTCCCAGCTAATAACACTATCGTGCCCCTGGCTGATGGTGGGATGAAGCCTAGCCTCTTGTTGAAGATATCCCATGCTACGGTCTTCACGCTCTCCTCGGGTATGATACCCCTCGGCCTATAGAATAGCACTAGTATTATCAGTATACCTGTTAATACGTTCCTGATTAGGCCCTCGGGAATTGCCAGCTCGACTCCTAGGTAGCCTGGAAGCGCCGCTGTCAGCGCCGTCGTGACCCTGAATATGTAGAGGAATGCGAAGACCCCCAGCACCGCGCCTACGTTGTTCCCCGCGCCGCCTAGGAGCATCATTGCTATGAGCATGAATGTTACTTCGGGCTTGAATAGGTCTGGCGTCACGCTGGGGAATAGTATGAATACGAATGCTACTCCGCCGACAGCGGCTAGGAAGCTCCCCATGACTATAGTCTCTAGCCTTATCCTTGATATGTTCTTGCCCATTGTAGCCGCTGCGAGCTCGTCGTCCCTCATCGCCCTTAGGGTTCTACCGTATGGGCTGTGGGTTAGCCTGTCCACGAGGAGGTACATGACCCCGAATATTAGTATGATAGCTACTAGCCTGCCATAGTCTACATTGCCCAGGCCCAGCACCTTGAACGGGTCATATGTGACCCTGAAGCCCTGGCTCCCTCCTATTAGTGGGGGTATAGCTGTTAGGAAGTTCCATAGCATGAAGCTGAACATGAGTAGCAGGATCGCTAGGTAATCCTCCCTTAGCCTCACCACCGGGTATGCGAGTATTAATCCTATGATTGCTCCTAGTAGGCCTCCGAGGGCGGCGCTTAGCAGCATAAACTCGAATAGCACCAAGAGATGCTCCTGCAGGTAGGGTAAGGCTATCTGAAGCATGAAGTTTATCGCGGTATAGGAGCCGGCGTCGCCAGGCCACTTGGGGTAGTCGCCCGGCTCCAGGCCCACTAGGGTGAACTTGTCAGGCGCCACCTCTGCGTAGTAGGCTGCCGCCTTGGGGAACACGTAGAGATAGTATACTATGTGTGTGGCTATGGCTCCCATTGCTATGAATGCTATCTTGCCGAAGTTGGGTATCCCAGCCCAGCCATACTCTATGTTTAGGCTGAGCACCAGCACGGCATATACCAGGCCTGTGATGAGTAGGTGTAGGCCTAGAGGGGCCGTCAGGGACTCAACTATTAACCCTATAATCTCGCCCACCGCCACCCCGGGCTCACCCCGCCACCCTCGGGGCCCTCCACTTGGCCCAGAGGCCTGCCAGGCCTCCGGGGGCGAAGAGGAGGGTTAGCATGACTACTATTAGGGGCACGCTGAAGCTGAGATCGCTGGGCAACCCGACCTGTATTAGGAGGTATGAGACTAGGTTGTAGGCGAATGCTATTATGAAGCTTGCTGCGAGGCTCCCGAAGAAGCTGCCCAAGCCTCCTAGGGTTATCGCTGCGAATACGAATGCTAGGAGTGCCCAGCCGGTCTCCATGGGGTGAGTCGCCACGGGTCTGAAGGTGAAGTAGAGTACACCGCCTAAGCCTGCTAGGAAGCCTCCTAGGAGCCACGTTAGGCTCTCCACTCTGAACACGTTTATGCCGACCGCTTCGGCGAGCGTTGGGTTACTGGCTAACGCCCTCATGCTTATCCCTATCAAGGTCTTAGTCAGCAGCAAGTGCACGCCGACGACCGCCGCTATCACCGCCAGGGGTGATAGGAGGTCTATTAGCTTCACGTTTACGCCAGCCAGCTGGAAGACGTTTACTGTTCCGGGCGTTACCGCCTTAGCACCAACGAGAACATAATACACTATATATAGTAAAGCCCTTAATGCAAGCTCCAAACCAATGCTAGCTACCATCAATTGCAGCGGTGTGGCACCGCGAAGCTTCAAGGGCCTAAATACTAGGAGATAACTGAGGAAGGCTGCTACGGCTCCAGCGAAGGGGGCAAAGAGGAAGCCAGGCACGTTCCTCGTAGGGGTTAACAGGTCTCCGGTTACCTCGCCGAATATGAGCCATGATATAAATATATAGAGGAATATTGCGGATGTAGCGTAGTCTCCATGGGCGAAGTTCGCTATCCTGCTTATACTATAGGTTAGTGCTAGCCCTGCAGCCATTAACCCTATTGTGCTACCCATAGTGATGCTATCCTTCACAGCCCTGATTAGGGCCTCGTCAACCACCTATTCATCACCCCACGCAATCCCTCGGGGTACACTATTGACTAGCCCCTCCCACTATCCTGGGGCCCACGCTGTGGCCCGGCACCTATAGGCCCCCGGGAAACCAGGACACTCGACCCTTATAAAGTAAGCGAGGGGCTCCGATACAACATTAAAAAGCGGGAGAGCGAGGGTCGAACGCTACTTAAAAATTCTGCGGATCCTAAAAGAGATAGGAATTTAAAAATAATAGTGCAGAATTAGATCCTTTCCTTGTCCCGCTGCTCTGAGCAGAGCTTAGAAGTCTCTTACTGGTAGGGCTACGACCTCGATAGCTGGCTCCATGCCGCCTGCTAGCCACTGACTAATGTAGTCCGCGAAGTTTAGCGGAGTTATCTTGCCCTGGCCGCTTACAGGCGGGTACTCTGCTATGTCCACGATCTCGTTGGTCTGGGCTATGAACACCATTCTGTCCTCGAAGGCATCACCGGTGAAGTACCAGATGAAGTAGTCCTGGTACTTCAGGTCGCCGGTAGCCGGGTCTAGCTCCTTGAAGCCGGTTATGCCCACGTACTGCTTCGAGACATCAAGAATAGCTTGCTTTAGCTGGTCAGGGGTGGCGTCGGGGCCGGCCTTAATCACTGCCAGCGCGGCTAGCATTGCGGCGTCGAAGGAGTAGCCTACGAAGCCCTCAAGGGCTATGCCCTGGGCCTCTAGCTCGGCCTTTATCTGGTCGCTGAACTCGGTCTTCGGGGTTGCTGGGAAGGTGCCGCTGAACTGCACGTTAACTGCGAACTGCTTGACCTCCTCTGGGTACTCGAAGAATGCACTGCTCCTGATGCTCTCGCTGCTGAACCACCTGGTCTCCCTGAGTACCTGGATCTCCTTGGCGTTGTTCAGTATGTTTAGTCCGTCGGTCTCGAATGCGACGATTAGGACTGCGGGGTTCTTGCCAGCTGCCTTGTACTCCTGTATTATGTTGGCTAGCTGCTGCACCTCGGGGGCTAGGTCCTGCTTGTTGGGGTCATAGACTACCATCTGAACGGCGTTCTCGTCGCCTACTAGCTGGGTGAAGTTCTGCTTGAACGCCTCAGCTATGCCGAGGCCGTAGGGATCGTTCAGAACTATGATTCCCACTGCGTCGAAGCCCTCGTTGTAGACGTAGAAGGCTAGGGCCTTGCCCTGGCCCCTGTCGTTGCCTACCACTCTGAAGACGTAGTCGTCCTTTGCCAGGGCGGGGCTGGTGCTGCTCGGGCTTATAGTGATTATGCCCTGGGTGTTTACGTAGTCGATTATAGCGCTGAGGGCTCTGCTGCTAGCGGTTCCGATGATTACCTTGACACCCTGCTGGCCCAGGGTCTGGGCGCCCTCCAGGGCCTTGACAGGGTCGGTTCCGCTGTCTGCCTTCAGGACCTCGAACCTTATCGGCGCCCCCTGCTCTTCTAGAGCCTTGTTCACCTTTTTGATAGCGTACTCGGCGGCCTTAATCATGTTCTGGCCCTCGACTGCGAGGGCGCCGCTCTGTGGCAGGAGAATGCCGATTTTGACTGTCTTAACCTCCTGTTCCTGAGCGGGCTGCTGCTCCTGCTGCTGGCCCTGCTCCTGTTGCTGCTGCTCCTGCTGCTGACCAGCGGCGGGCTGCTCCTCCTGCGCAGGGGCCTCAGCAGGCTGCTCGCCTCCCCCCGCGAAGAGGAAGTAGCCAGCCACTACTATTACTAGTATCACTATTACTGCTCCCGCTATGAGCAACGTTTTGTTGCCCGCGGCTCCTGCCATTTTATTAACACCCCTAGCGTCCGCTAACCTTCTCAGTCATAAGCATTCCATATTTAAGGCTTTCCTTTCCCAGGGAGTGCCCACAGCGTCTCCTGGAGGTGGGCTAATTTGAAGGGTGGAGGAGTCAGGGAGGCGTTCAGTGGTGCCAAACTGTTACTGCTAGATAATGGAGTCAGACTGGCTCATTATAGGGTGGAGAGTGAGAGTGCCGCTATCTGTATAGCGGCCAAGGCTGGCAGTAGCTACGAGCCCGAGGGCCTCTGGGGACTATCCCATCTCTTGGAGCACATGCTATTCAGGAGCAACGAGTATCTTGGAAGCGGTGAGCTAGACAGGATCATCGAGTTAAGTGGAGGAGAGGCTAACGGCTTCACCACTAGGGATCTCATACTGGTCTGCGCCGAGTGCGTGCCAGAGTCTCTACCCAGGGTTGCCGAGTCCCTCTACCTCGCAGTAGCAGCCTCGGAGGTCTATGATGACGAGCTTGAGGCTGAGAAGAGGATTGTCGCTTCAGAGGCTAGAGGATACCAGAGTAATCCCGAGACTAGGATATTCAGGCTTGCCTCAAAGAGTCTCTGGGGCGAGAGCCATCTCGGCAGGCCCATAGAGGGATACCCAGAGACTATAATGCGTATCACGGCAGGCGACCTACTCTCCTTCAAGGCCTCGGCCTTCAGGCCCGATAATGTCTCTGTAGCCCTGGCAGGCGCCGTGTCGAGGGAGGCGGTGGACTCTGTTGCTAGAGTGTTCTCCCGGCTCGAGGCGAGGGGGGAGAGGTTAAGGGATCCCGGCCCTGTGAAGGCGAGGCCCGCGAGGATAGAGGAGGAGAGGGGGCTTGAGGCTGGTTACGCAGCGTTAGCCCTCCCCCTGCCGGGCCGCCTCGACTTGCTTAGCGACCTTCCCAGGCTGCGCGGCGTCAGATTCAATCTCGAGGCTGGCGCTACTAGTGTGCTCTTCAGGGAGCTCAGGGAGGAGAGGGACGTTGCTTATGGCTACACAGTCGACGTCTCCCTCACTTTCTGGGGTTCAACTATGACTGTAGTCGCTAGCGAGGTGGACGTTGAGAGACTTTCCTCGGCGCTTGAGGCGCTCGAAGAAGCCGTAAGGATCGCCTTCAGGGGCAGCTACCGGGGGGAGGAGTGGGTGAGGGGCAGGAGGCTCCTGTACAGGTTCGCCACTAGGAAGGAGGCGGTTAGCAACATGGAGAGGGCTGACGTTCTCAGCGTTACTAGCCTGCTCTACGGTGAGCCAGTGACCCTGGAGGACCTAAACAATGCCACTCTCTCGGTGGAGTGGAGTTATCCCCTCCCTGGGAGATGGGGGGTGGCTCTGCTACGCTAGGCCCATCCCCTGAGAGCCCTCCTGAATACCGGGTTCTCCTCTCTGAGCCTCGCTACTGCCTCCTCTACGGGCTCCTCTGGATCCAGCTCTACCTTGAGGAAGACTCCTGTGTGGCCGTGTTCCCTCCTCCTGGTTAGAACCCTCACCCTCTCCGCCACGGTCTCTAGCGAGACTCCTAGTAGCCTCGCCACCCAGCCTTCATTCCCCTGTACAGGAGCCTCCACGTGGCCCCTCTTAGTGGGCACTATGAGTATGAGCCTCTTGTCCACTCCAGGCTTCCTAGCGCCCCGCTTTAGGTCTTCGAGCGAGGCTTCGCCTCCCCACGTGTAGAACTCCCTCTCCCGGGGTTTGAGGGGGGCTAGAGGGTAGCTTACTACTGTTAGCTTTTCGTAGTCGAGGTATAGATAGACTTTGGGGGTGTTGCTAGGCGTCGCTTGTACTATCTCCTTGGCTACAGGCCTCATACCGGAAGACTCTAGATATACCTCTACGATTGCGGGTGCCTGGGGCCTTACGATTGCTACGTCGATGTCGCTTTCAGGCCTTACGTCCCCTCTAGCAACGCTTCCGTGGACCACCGCGTCTCTCGCTAGGGGGCCTAGCGTTTTGAGCACCTGGAGAGCCTTCTCCCTCTTCTTCCTGAGGAGCCTCCATCTATCCTCGCCGTAAACTACCTCTACCCCTCCCGGAACACGGGGGACCTCTCTATTCATACCTAGAGCCCCAGGGTCTCCGCCTTCCTGTCTACAGCGTGTATCGGGGGCAGCCCCTCTATGCTCTCCGCCTTGAATACTAGGGCTACGGCGTGCTCGTCGGGGAGGTAGTACCATTCGAATTCAGTCTTGCCCCTGGTCTGTGGGGGCTCCACGCCCTCCTCCAGGTAGTAGTATACTTCTAGCGTGGTGCCGCGTAGAGTCCAGTAAACTCTTATCTTGTCTGCCTTCAAGTCGCTGCCTTCCAGTGCAACCATCTCAACCTCTATACTGGGCTCTCTCGGGTCGAAGTCTAGAGATTCTAGCTCGAAGCGTCCCCTGGCTTTTAGATGGTCGAGTATCTTAGCTACTATGCCTCTCCAAGCCTCAACTCCGTAGAAGAATAGTTCCTCGAAGAGGCTATAGGGGCGGTGCTCCCTCTTAACACGCAAATCCTGACTCCAAGACTTCAAGTCGCCAGCATAGCTGGCGGCAACCTCCAACATGATGGAAGCGAGCCTGCCTAGATCAACGCCTAGATGCGCCGCTAGCCCCTCGAGCCTTCTAGCTTCGTCCTCTCCCAGCTCCACTCTTATGGTTCTCGGCAACCCTTGAAGCCACCTCCTCGTCCACCGCGAACACTACGTCTTTAGACGTAACGGCTATAACCGGGGCTCCCGCGGAGAGGAGGGCATCCTTGTAGGGGAGCTTCTTAAGCATTGAGACCACTATCGGCCCCCGCGAGGCCCTGACAAGCCCCGTGAGACTACCTGCAAGATCATCAACTAGATCGAGCACAGTGAAACTATAGACGACGTCAAAGCTCTGAGGGGCAAAGGGAAGCCTCTCAACATTCCCCAGTACAGCTGTACAAGGAAGGCCACGACAATACAGGCCCATCCTCCACCTTGCAATCCTCAGCATACAAGGGCTATAGTCCAGGCAAACATAGCCTCTCACACCCTCCAACAGCCCATGGAGGGCCATATACTCTAGGAGCAGCCCCGTGCCACAGCCAGCATCTAACACGAGCCCCCTAGGCTCTACTTTAGCCAAGACAGCAAGGTACTTCTCATACTGCTCAGCCCTGTAAAGCTCATCGTAGCCCTCACACGTAGCCTCATACCTCTCCCTAATAACGGCACCCTTACCCAAACTTACGCAACCCCCTCCCCCCGGCGTCGAGGGGAGGCGAGTCAGCACTCAAGACCCTCCTCATCCCTCCCCCCGGAAGGGCGGAGGATCGGGCCTGCCGAGCTCATCACACTCGCCAGGGGGAGCTAAAGGGGACTTAAAGAACACAACTTTATTCCTGGACGGTTCAAAGAGAAATAATAGATGAATTAGACGGCATCATGCAGTCCGGGATTCTCCCTTTTAATCTAGAGTTCCTGAGGTTCATGCTTGGGGTTTAGGCGTTGGGCTTAGAAGGCCCCTTCTCTCTAGTAGCTTCATGAATTCCCTCATCCAGAATGGTATGTCTGGCGGGTATCTAGCACTTACCAGGTTGCCATCAACTACTACTGGCTCGTCTACCCATTCTCCTCCGGCTACTATCACGTCGTCCTTTACGCCCCAATAGCTAGTGAGTCTCCTCCCCTTCACTACTCCAGCGCTTATAAGGACCTGGGGGCCGTGGCACATGACTGCGACTGGCTTGCCGTTCTCGAAGAAGTGCCTTACTATCTTGAGCGCGTTGGGGTCTAGCCTAACCCTCTCGGGGGCCCGGCCTCCTGGTATGACTAGGACGTCATACTCCTCCGGGTTTACCTCGGAGAAGCTTTTGTCAGCTTTTATCCTATAGCCTACTTTACCCTTTAGCTCGCCCGCTTGTGGCGCAGCTATTATTACTTCGAAGCCGGCCTCCAGCAAGCGGTAGTAGGGGTAAAGCACCTCTATGTCCTCGAAGCCGTCGGCAGTCATTATGAGGGCCTTGGGCATACTAGTTCCACCCCCACTTCCACCACAGTGATGTCGTCCAGGGGAGCGCTTTAACCTAGAGGTTGAACATGTACTACTAGCTGAATATAATTCGAGCCTTTAGAGATCGAAGAGGTACTTGCAGCCATAAACAGCGTGATTACAAGCAGCTGGGGTAACACGGTATTCCCATAACTGATAATTTAATTTAAAAAGACATGTATAGTGTGCCCCCCCGGGGAGGTGGAGTGGTTTTACTGTACGGGGTCGACCTGGACCCCGTACTTCTGCCTCCACTCCTCGAAGGCCTTCTGCTCCTCTGGGGTTAGCTCCCTGCCGATCCTGTACCAGCCCGCTTTCTCTGTCTTCAGCTCCTCGGGGGCCTCGTCTACCCTGTAGATCACGTTGACTGGGCAGCTCTCGATGCAGCTGAAGTCATCGTGACACTTCTCCCAGATCAGCCTTGCCTTCATGTTCTCGTCGAACTCTAGGGCGTCGTAGGGGCAGACCTCGATGCAAGCGCCACAGCTGATGCAGCCGTCCTGGTCTATGGCTACTCTCACGTACTTAGCCAGCTCGCTCATGAGCCGGCACCGATTGGTAGTAGACTATACGTGCGATTAATAAGGGTTAGCCTTACTCTCGCTACCCGAGAATATGGAGCGGTACCCCTTAAACCCATGTGTGGCTCCTCTCGAGGGTCCTCCTTAGGGTCCTGGTGTTTCTCGGGTTGCTTCACTATCCTAGCCTAGTTATTAGGCCTTTATAGGCTCCCTATCTACGAGGTTACGCTTCTGGGTTAGCCCTGTTCGGAGCGAGTGAGTAGAGGAGGGAGGTGTCGAGCTGGATGAGTGGTAGTTTCGAGGCTGTGGCAGGGGATGTTGCTCGTGAGGCTGAGAGGAGGGGGTTCAAGGTTAGGGTTGAGGGCGACCGGGTGGTTATAGAGGCTGAGGAGCTTCCCTTGGGCGTCGAGGTTTCTAGGGCAGGCGATACTGTAGTCGTAAGACTATTCACGGGCGGTGACATGGAGGAGAGTATTAGGGATTATGCTGATGAGGTTGAGAACGTGAGGGAGAGTGTTGAGGAAGTTCTAGACTCTGCCGTGGCCATGGTGGACTACGCTGTGAGGGCTGCTGAGAGGGCTGGATTCAAAGTGAAACGAGACACCCGGAGCGCCATCTTCGACGTTTACGAGGCTCTAGACAGTTATGAGGAGTCACTGGGTTAAGTGTATGCGGGCCCTGGCTAGCGCCTTTTCCAGGCCCTCCATCCCCCTTGCCACGGAGTTGTACCTGAGGTCGAGTAGCTCCTTTATGTCGCGCCTCAGGAACCTATAGTCTAGCAGGAACACCGCCGCTCTGTCCTCCGGGCTTCTCACACTCCTACCCACTGCCTGCCTCACCTTGACTGCCACGCTGTAGAGGTAGACTATCCTTTTCGCCCTCTGCTCTCCCAGCCTCCTGCTTAGGGCCTCTAGCTTGGCCTTGGTGTACTCGTCTGGCTGCGGGAACGGTACTCCAACCACTGCTACCTTCCTTAGCAGGTTCCTGCCTTCGTAGTCCACGAACTCCACCCCCTCTACTAGCTTGCCCCCCGCTACGGCGTTCACGAGTAGGTCCTCCTCGGAGGATAGTATCTTGGTCTCCACGTCAGCGAGGTTAGTAGCCCTAGTCTCTATCACTAGCTCGAGGTCTATTGGCAGCCTCTTCACAATCTCTTCCATGACCTCGTAGCTGGGGTAGACTGCTAGGGTGAGGCCTGGTAGGGCCCGGTGTACGGCTGTTATGTAGCTCGCGATCCTATGATACATGTCTGGGCTTCTCTTCCTGTAGAGCGTGGTCACGTCGGCTACCACTACTACGTACATGTTGCTCGCCGGGCTCCTGGCGCCTAGGTGGAGCACAGCGTCCAGATATACATGGCTCCTCTCGAGGCCTAGGATCCCGGCTGCGTAGTCCTCGGGAGGCAGTGTTCCACTCATGAGTACAGCTGCCTTCACGGCCTCCAGGGGCTCCTTGACTATGACAGCTGGATCCATTGGCGTCGCCACCGCAACGATCTCACCCTTCTCCCCCTTCTCAACGAATAGGTAGGATTCCTCCATCGAGAGGCTCCTGGTCCAGGCGGCGATCCTGGCAGTGTATGTTCTAACCTCTGATAGGCTGCCTCCAGAGGCTAGCGCCTCCTCCAGCTTCTTACCCCTAATCTCCTCAGCCAGGTCCTCGTATACATCCACGTCGCCCAGGATCTTTAGGGCGTCCTCCTTGCTAGCCCTGGCTACTGAGCCCCTCCTCTCCGGGGCCGCCGCTTCTAGGAAGCCTGTGAGCCCCTCAAGCCTCTCGACTGCGTCGACGGCTTCCGATGCATACTTCTTAGCCTCGGCCACGGCGGCCTTTAAATCGTTAACCGTTATCCTTGCCTCCGCCAGACTGTGAGCCTCTACCAGGCTATGCGCCTCATCCACTATGATATAGAGGTCGCTGTAACTGTACTCGCTGAACACCATCTCGAATATGTCCTTGCGGAAGAAGTACGGGTAAGTAGCTACTATGAAACGTGAATCCTCTACTAGCTGTGCTAGGCTGAAGAAGGGGCATAACTCATCCTGGAAGCCTATATCACGGGCCAGCCTCATAGCGCTTATAACTGGAGCCTCGCGCAGCCTAAGCCTAGCCCTCTCGGGCCCCTCCTTTAAGAGCTTCTCATAGTAGCTACACAGGCCTCTGAGCCTGGCGATTCTACAGTTGCCCCAGAAGTCCTCGGCAGGAGGCGGCGGCCTCCCCGGAGCCGTCATGAGGGGACAGCTCCTCCTAGCACTGAAAAGGACCGTGAAATCCTCTCCGAACCTCTTCAACTCCCTAACTACGGGGTCCAGCTCATTAACGGTGCGCACAAGGTAGAGGATCTTCTCGGCGCCGCTAAGCCTCGCACCATGAATCACCGCTGCGGTCTTCCCGAAGCCCGTGGGGGCCTTCAACACTAGAAGCTCCCCGGCCTCGAAGGCCTTCTTAACAGCCTCAGCGACTTCCCTCTGGCCGGGCCTGAAAGACTCGTATGGGAACCTCTCTCCCTCTGCCGGCGACGTCACCATCGACACCACGCAGCAGACGCTACCCGCTCCTTTCCCGGTTTCCCCGGAGAGACGACAATTACCGGAGGCGAGGGGTTTAGCGTGGACAGGCGTCAGTCAGCCGCCACTGCCTCACAGGAGCCCTCCTAAGGAGGGGGCGTCCTCGGTGTTCGAGGTGTTCATCATCCGCTTTACCATGCTGTTCTCCTAGCTTCTCCCGCCCTTTACTGCTCCGCCGATCGCCCCGCCTATCATTGCTACTATTCCCGAGGCTAGGCTGGTTATCACCGCTATTACTCCCACGCCTAGGCCCGCTAGGGGGCCCCACATCTTGGCTATGGGGACCAGGGCCATGCCTATTAGTAGCATTATGAAGAGCATTAGAAGGCCGCTCAGCATTCCTGCTAGGAACCCTGCGAGGGCCCCTCTAGACGCTCCACCGCCAGCTATGTAGCCGGCTATGAAGCCGCCTAGCAGGCTGGGCAGCAGGGGCACCGGGAGTAGAATGCGGAGGAATATCATTACTATCCAGCCTACAACTACTGCTGTCAGTAGGCTCAAACGCCGACTGCACCCCCCTACCATGCACGGGGCCTCTCCAGTATGGGCCTAGCGTGGCGTCGTGCCAGGGGCCCCAGATGGAGTTGGTTGCCCCGCCTGCCTCTTTAATAGTGAGCGTTACCTGGCCGTCTAGTCCTGGGGGCTCCCCCCTTCCGGAGGATGCTTGGGGTGTTTGCGTATTTCCTGCCTGTAGGGGGTGAGGGGGTGTTATGGGTGAGATTGTTCTTCTTCATGTCTCGGATATTCATTGTGCTAGTGGCAGGCTCCAGGAGGTTTTAGGCCGTCAGAGCTATGATATTGTTGCTGTTACTGGCGATTTTGAGTGTATTGAGGCTGTGGAGGTTCTTTTGTCCAGGGCTAACGGCGAGATCGCCGCTGTCACTGGTAATGCTGATCACGCCGCTATCTATCGGCGCCTCCGCGAGGCTGGCGTGGCTCTTGACGGCTCTTACGGCTCGGTGGCTGGGCTGCGCCTTGCAGGGGTAGGGGGGTTGGATCCCGGCACTTCTATTAGGCGTCTTCTATCTGAGCCTAGGCGTGTAGATGTTCTCCTTAGTCATCACCCGCCTCTTGGGGTTCTTGACCGTACTTTCCTCGGCTATAGTGGGGGGCTCGAGGCGTTGTGGGGTGTTATTGAGTCGCTGGATCCGATGCTTCACTTGTTCGGTCATATACACGAGAGTCCGGGGTGGGAGTCTAGGGGTGCAAGGGTCTATGTTAATCCCGGACCCTTAGCTACGGGTAGGTATGCTCTCGTTGTGCTGCGTGATGGCGTGGTTGCTAGTGTGTCGCTCGAGCGTATTGCAGGCGATATTTAGGCTTCCCAGGTATCGGATTATGTAGCCGTGGTCTATGGACTAACTCTTAGATTCTTTTGTGCAGAACGTTTATCCGCTGGGGGGTGTTCCTGGGGCATGGTCGAGGCTAGGCCTGAGGAGGCTTATCTATCGAGGCCTTGGCTTAGGAAGTATGATGAGGGTGTGCCAAGCGATATAGAGGTGCCGGATAAGCCTCTCTACTCGATTCTCCTGGAGAGCGCTGAGGCTTTCCCTGAGAGGGATGCAATAATCTTTTATGGGAGGCACGTTAAGTACCGGGAGCTCCTGGAGTCGGCTAGGCGGTTCGCCAGGTTCCTCAGGGAACAGGGCGTTGATAGAGGCGACGTGGTGGGCCTGATACTGCCTAATAGCCCCCAGTTCGCCATAGCCTTCTACGGCGCACTCATGGCCGGCGCTACGGTCAGCCCTATGAACGTGCTCTACAGCCCCAGGGAGATAAGGCATCAGCTGAGCGATAACAAGGCGAAGGTTCTGGTTGCCCTTGACCTGTTCAAGGATAAGGTTGTGGCTGGCGTGCCCGACAGTGTGGAGAGGATTGTGTGGACGGGGGTCCAGGACTACCTGCCCGGGCTTAAGGCCTTGCTATACAGGATAGCTAAGAGGCCGCCTAAGCCTCCTAGCGGGGGTCGCCACGTCTCGTTCAAGGAGGCGCTCGAGTACGAGCCTATAGGGCAGCCCGTCAGCGTTAACCCTCGGGAGGATCTGGCTGCCCTCATGTATACCGGCGGCACTACTGGAACCCCGAAGGGAGCTATGCTCACGCATCGTAACCTGCTGAGTAACGTGCTTCAGATTGATGCGTGGTTCAAGAGGGGGGTTAGAGGGGAGGATGTATTCATAGGCGTGTTACCCTGGTTCCACATCTACGGCCTAACAGCTGTCCTTAACAGCGGCATCCACAAGGCAGCAACTATAATAGCCTATGCCAGGCCTAACATAGAGGAGATAATGCGTGACATAGAGAAGTACAAGGCCACAGTATTCCACGGCGTGCCCACGCTCTACAGGATGATAATCAACCATCCAAAGGTGAACAAGTTCAACCTGAGGAGCCTTGAGGTCTGCATCAGCGGGGCCGAGCCCCTGCCTAAGGCCGTGGCAGAGCAGTTCATGAAGCTTACTGGCGCTAAGCTCAGGGAAGGCTATGGCCTCACCGAGACCAGCCCGGTGACGCATGTTAACCCGATACTGGGGGAGCCCCGCTACGGCAGCATAGGCCTCCCAGTGCCCAGCACCTACGCCGCCGTGGCAGACCCGGAGAAGCCCGAGCTTCTACCGCGAGGAGAGGTGGGGGAGCTAGTGATAAGCGGGCCCCAGGTGATGAAAGGCTACCACAACAGGCCCGAGGAGAACGAGAAAGTGTTCTTCGAGTGCTGTGGCAGGAGGTGGCTCCGCACAGGAGACATAGCCTACATGGACGAAGACGGCTACTTCTACATAGTAGATAGGAAGAAGGACATGATCAAGTACAAGGGATACAGCGTCTACCCAAGAGAGATCGAAGAGGTACTATACCAGCACCCATGCGTCAGGGAAGCCGCAGTCATAGGCGTCCCACACCCAGAATACAATGAGATACCTAAGGCCTTCATAGCACTCAAGGACGACTGCAAAGATAAAGCCGCAACCTCCGAAGGCCAAGAGCAGCTGAAGAAGGAGATACTAGAGTTCCTCAGGGCAAGACTAGCGCCCTACAAGGTTCCAAAAGAGGTTGAGATTAGGGATGAACTGCCGAAGAGCGCCGTGGGCAAGATCCTGAGGAGGGTGCTCAGAGAGGAGGAGGCTAAGAAGAGAAGTACCGCGTAAACCAAATCGAGGCTTCTGAATAAAAATATAGGTTAGGACCTTAGTGTGCAATAGTTTTGAGCCCATTAGATGAAAAACTTCCTATGGGTTTTCCATAGTTTAGCAGTGATGGCCACCGTGGTGGTGATGGTGGTGATGGTGGTGGTGACCGTGTCCGCCGCTTCCATGGCCCTCGCTGCTTCCGTGGCTCCCGCTGCTGCCTGGCATGCCCTGGGGACCGTGGGTTAGATAGTATTCCGGGTTCTTCTCGAACTCTACCTTGCACTGATGGCTGCAGAAGTAGTAGATGCGCCCCTTGTATACCGTCTTGTACTGCGCAGTGGCAGTGTCTACTTCCATTCCGCATACAGGATCTACCGCCTTCGCCACTACTACCCACCATTCGCTTTCCACGGCTTTCATGGTGATTAGGCGGGGGTGATAGGTGGGGGTTGTGGCTTTGATTCTGTTTTAAGGTGACTAAATCTATAATTTAACGTGGCTAGAGTACATGTTACTGGTGCTAGGTTTGGCGCGGGAGGCTTGCCTTGTATGTGTGGATTAGGGGCTTCCCGGCTCAGCCGTCTCTATCTGCTCTGCTAGGATCTCCTCTATTGCTCTTGGCCCGCGCTTCTTCAGCTCCTCTAGCTCTTCTATGAGCGCCGGTATTATCTCTCTGTAGTCTCCTACTACGCCGTAGTCTGCCTGGTTGAAGATGGGTGCATCGGGGTCTATGTTTACTGCTACTATTCTGCGGGCCTCTCTTACGCCTATCATGTGCTGGGCTGCGCCGCTTATCCCGACTGCTATGTATAGTATTGGCTTTACGCTGCGCCCTGTCTGGCCTACCTGCCTCTCTGGCGGTATCCAGCCGGCGTCTACGGCTTTCCTGCTGCCCGCTACTACTCCGCCTAGGAGGGCGGCTAGCCTTTCCAGCAGCTTGAAGCCTTCTGGGCCTCCTAGGCCGCGGCCGCCCGCCACTACTACCTCTGCCTTCTCTATCGGCACCTCCCTGCGCTCTAGCTTCCTCCTTGATACTAGTCTGGCCCTCGGCTTCGGCACGTCTACCTTCTCGAGTCTCACCCTGCCTTGCCGTGTCTCGTCTCTAGGCGGCACGGGGAATACATTGGGCCTCGCAGTGCCTATCTGGGGCCTCCTTGTGGGGGTCCTGATGTAGGCTAGCATTATCGCTGCGAATGGAGGCCTTATCAGTAACACGTCTCTCGTCTTCTCGTCTACGTCGAAGTCTGTGCAGTCCGCTGTTATCCCGCTGCGGAGAGTGTTTGCTATGTAGGGGGCCATCTCCCTTCCTCTGCTGGTTGCCGCTATTAGTATGGTGCTGGGCTTGTACCTGCGTGCTAGCTCTGCAACTACCGCGCCGTGGACGTCTGGGTAGTAGTCTTTGAGGGCCTCGTCCTCTACTACTATGACTTCGTCGGCTCCATGCTTGATTAGTTCATCGGCTAGCTTTGAGACTCCTGGCGGGCCTAGTAGGATTCCCGTGACTGGTTCTCCCAGTTTCTCTGCTATCCTTAGGGCTGGTGTTAGCATTTGCAGGCTAGCCTCTACTACTCCGTCATCGTCGGTCTCTGCTACTACCCATACTCCCTTGAATTCCTCGGGCTGCTCGCAGGGCCACTCGGGGCATATCTTTGAGCAGTCCACTCTAGCCACTCCCACCACCCCATAACGACTTCACTATAACCTTCCTGGTCTCCTCGTCTTCGAGGAGCTTCCTGAGGAGCCAGCGGGCCCCTTCCCTTGGGGTCTTCGGCTTGTAAACCTCCTTCCTCCTTGGCACCTCTGGCAGGTAGGTGACTTTGGCGACGATCGTGGGGCTACCCTTTAGCCCGACGCAGCGCGGGTCTAGGCCTAGATCCTTGTTGGAGAGCACCTTTATCGGCTTCTCCCTCTTAGCCCGTAGCTTGCCCCTGAGGGTAACGTCGCGCGGTTTGAAGGCCTTCGCCGCGACGCTCACCACCGCGGGCAGCGGCAATAGGTACTCCTCCACGTAGCCCTCTATGACCCTCTCAACCCTTAGCTCGTCCCCGGCTAGTTCGGCCCTACGCACGTAGTAGATGTAGGGCCAGCCCAGCCAGCTGGCTACCTGGGCGCCGATATGAGCTGTGCTCGAGTCAATCGTCTCCTGGCCGAAGACCGCCAGGTCTACTCGGCCCCTCTCCTCTTCAACCCTCCTGATGCCAGCGGCCAAGACGTAGCTAGTAGCCAGAGTGTCGGCGCCCGCGAAGGCCCTATCACTAAAGAGGTAGGCGTAGTCGACGCCCATCCCTATCAAGTGCTCCAGGCCCTGCACAGCAGGCGGGGGAGCCATGCTCACAGCCACGACCTCGCCCCCGTAGCGGTCCCTCAACTGCAACGCCAACTCGACCGCAGCCAAGTCATGCGGGTTAATGATGCTGGGCACACCCTGCCTAATCAAAGTGCCAGTCTTGGGATCTATACGGACAGCCTGAGTATTGGGAACCCACTTAACACCAACTACCACACGCAGGCCCAACACTCACCAGCCCTCCCGCAACACCTCCCCGAGGGAGAAGCACGCTCAAGGGAGGGGAGCCTCTCCCCCTTTCTCCAGGGGCTAGGTGAACCTGTATACTATGCCGCGCCCGCTCCTGGGGTACTCCCAGCGTATCTTACCCTTCGGACTCACTACACGGCACAAACCGCATTCTACGCAGCCCTCATAGCTGAATATCAATTCTCCGCTGGGAGTCAGGGTGTAGCAGCCAGCAGGGCATAGGAGTGCAAGCGCCTTAGCGGGGAGCCCCTCCTGCGCATCCCTACCCCTGGGAATCTCTATGTGAGGCTTCTCGTCGACATCATAGACGTCACGCTGCAACAGGTCCTCGAGCCTCAAAGACCTACGGATAGAGACCCCCAATCAGGCAACCCCCAGGGTGAAACCAACATGGCACACTCAACACAATCAACTAAAGGAATACACAGACCCCCAACAACCACAAATAACCCACATAAATACCACTATTTCAATTCCACAAGGTAAGATTCCCCGTCAATGCTAGCAGAGCTAGCAGAGGTCCAGCTGTGCCCCGACAAAGGGATTTTAATTTTATTGGTTGGACTCTACAGCTAGGTATGTTGCCCGCTCAGCATATCGCCTAGCAACTTTCAATTCTATTGGTTAGATTCCCACTAGGGTGTCGATCCTGACACCCTGGCTGTAGACGTCTTTCAATTCTATTGGTTAGATTCAAAGGCTATGCACCACATAATATGGCTCGCTCCGTCTACCAACTTTCAATTCTATTGGTTAGATTCATTCAAGCGGTAGAAGCTAGCCTAGACGGTTTACCGTTAGTCTTACTTTCAATTCTATTGGTTAGATTCTGGCTTGTCAGCTAGCCAGTTGACGGCCTCCAGTATCTCGTCTCTTTCAATTCTATTGGTTAGATTCCTAGCCATCCCCATACGCCGAGGCTGCCCTCCTCCTCTTTCAATTCTATTGGTTAGATTCAGCAACAGTAACACCCCCACCACTCCTCCTCCTACCGAGACTTTCAATTCTATTGGTTAGATTCGTACACTGTACGGAAAGGAAACTATTGAAGTACCAGCTACTTTCAATTCTATTGGTTAGATTCTGCATTTTGGGTGTGTTGGTGTGCGTGGATTCCGGCTGGTGCACCACTTCCCTATCCTGCCTCCTCCAATTTTAATTGCCTTCATCGAGGCCACGTATATACTAAATTTTCCATTGCCACCTTGGGGTTCACGGCATGGCCATGAACCCGATTATTACATATATAGATCTATGTGGATTTTCTGAATTGAATGTTTCCTCTATAGCGTTTGTATCACCGTATAGAGACGCTCGGTATTGGCATCTAGTTTTGCCCTGAAATCCAGGGAACTAGACTTAAACCCTCGACGATAGACTAGTCATCATATGAGTTTGCATCATCGTAGAGCACCAGGGTATACCGGGCGCAACGCTTTTAAGCCGCCCGGGAATCCAGGGCAAACACAGGATTCTCTACCATTCACCACCAGAAATCAACACTATCACCATGGGAAGCTAATAACAATAACATTAAGTACACTAGAAACAAATAAATTTCATGGAGGAGAGCACATCAGAGTAATCACTATACTCGTAAACAAGTAAACAAACAAGAATAAAAA
>JALTZJ010000002.1 GCA_027046245.1 Acidilobaceae archaeon | reverse complement strand
GGCCGACGCAATGCCGAGCAAAACAATACCTATTAGAATCTAACCAATAGAATTGAAAGTCAGTCATCTTGAATCTGAACGAGACATATGTTATTGGAATCTAACCAATAGAATTGAAAGTACCCACACCTCTCACCCTCTAGCTCCTCTAACTCTGCTTCCTCGGAATCTAACCAATAGAATTGAAAGAGCAGGCCCCTCCGCGGTTGGCGGCATCGTCCAGGGGTGGAATCTAACCAATAGAATTGAAAGCAAGTGGGCCAAGGCGAATCCAGCAAGTGCTAAGGCTGCATATGAATCTAACCAATAGAATTGAAAGCCGGAGTATTGTACTTAGTTTCCTTCACTCATCGCCATATTGTGAATCTACCCAATAGAATTGAAAGTTATCAGTCTCGATGTCGATGCTGGGGGGAAGGAGGCGGGAGTTCTCTTAAATAGAGAATTATTATTGGAGTGTGTGTTTGATTTGCTTGTATTGGGTTGGGTAGTGTATTCTGGCGTGCTCTTCGGAGATTCTCCCCTCCTCTAGGTCTTTCTTTACTAGGTGGGTGGGCCGCTTTGAGGGGGGTCCGTGGCCTCCGCCGCCGGGGGTTCTTATTACTATTTCGTCTCCCTTGTTTAGCTTGACTGTTGCTTTGCTTGGTAGGCGTTCTATTCTGCCGTCGCTCCTCACTATGAGGTATTGGGCTGGTTCTCCTGGTAGGCCGCCGTTTAGGCCCCAGGGCCTCGTCTTTACTCTCTCCCCTGTTATTGCTGCTTTGACTCTATCCTCTAGCACCTTGAATCTTCTCTCGACTCCTAGTCCTCCCCTGTATTGGCCTGGTCCTCCGCTGTCGGGGCGTAGCCTGTATGCTGTGAACAAGACTGGGTATTCTCGTTCTAGGATTTCTATTGGGGTGTTTAGCGTGTTGGTCATGTTTGTGTGCACCCCGTCTACGCCGTCCATTGTGGGTCTGGCGCCGCTTCCGCAGGCTATTGTCTCGTAGAAGGCCCAGCCGTTGCCGCCCACGCTTAGGTTGTTCATGCTCCCGCAGCTCGCCGCTGGCACCCTGCCTGGGAGGAGTTTTGAGAGGGCTAGGAATACGGTGTCAGCTATTCTCTGGCTGGTCTCAGTGTTCCCGGCGCTTACTGGTGCCGGCGGTTCTGGGTTGACTATCGTGCCTTTGGGGGCCTTGACTGTTATTACCCTTTCGAAGCCGCCGTTCATAGGCATCTCGGGGTCTATCACTGCTTTTAGTGCGTAGAGGGTTGCCGCTACTGTTACTCCGTATACCGCGTTTAGGGGGGCCTCTAGCTGGGGGTCTGTCCCGGCGTAGCTGACTTCTACGGTGTCCCTGGTTATCCTTATCTTGGCGTGTATCCTGGCTAGGCCCTGGCCTGGGGGTTCCAGGTAGTCTTCGGCTTCTGCCTCGCCCTCTACGCCTAGATTCTCTACTGCGTTCCTTGCGTAGCGCTCTGTGTAGTCTAGGATCTCATTCCAGGCTTCTAGGAGGGACTCGGCTCCGTACTTCTCTGCGAGCCTCGCTATCATGCGCTCGCCGACGTTGAGGCTCGCTATCTGGGCTTTCAGGTCCGCTTCCACGTAGTGGGGGGTCCTGACGTTGGCCTTGAATATCCGTATCACGTCGTCCCGGGGCCTCCCCTTCTCCGCTATCTTCACTACTGGGAGCCTGAAGCCCTCCTGCACGAGCTCCTCGACGGCGCCGCCCACGCTGCCCGGCACCTGACCCCCCACGTCGACGTGGTGGGCCTTGTTGGCTATGTACGCTACCAGCTGGCCGCCAGAGTAGACGGGCTTGATCAGCATGACGTCGTTCAGGTGGGTGCCCGCTATGTAGGGGTCGTTGACGGCAACTATATCTCCGGGCTCGACCTCCAGGCCGAGCCTCTCCATCTCCGCCACCGTATTCCTCAGCCCGACGGCCATGCTGCCCAGATGCACCGGTATGTGCTCCGCCTGCGCCACTAGCTCCCCCCAGGGCGCTAGGACGGCGCAGCTGAAGTCGAGCCTGTCCCTTATGTTGGGGCTGTAGCTTGTCCGCCTGAGCACGACGCCCATCTCCTCCGCCGCGTAGACCGCGGCGCTGAGTATGACGTCCCAGAGCCGCCTAGGCATCCACTACCACCTCCCCGTGACTCCCGGGCCTCGCCGTAGCGCCGGGCGGGAGGAAGAGGGTGGAGTCGGGGAACGCCACCACTGCGGGCCCCTCGAGACGCCCCAGCTCCCAGAGGCGGCCGGCCCCCACTAGGAGGGCGTCGAGCCACGAGCCCTCCCAGTAGACCCTCCACTCCTCCTCCAGCCCCCTGCCCCACTCCTCAGGCGCCAGCCCCGGCTTCTCAACGGCACCCACAGCGACTACACGTACAGCCTCCACCACCACCTCGTCGCGGGGGCTGCTGAACCCGTACTTCTCCTCGTGGAGGGCGTGGAAGCTGCTATCAACCATGCGGGCGCCCCTATAGGGGAGCCTCAGCGTCTCCCCCTGCCACCTATACCTAGCCTCGACCACCCTCTCCAGCCTCGCCTCGCCAGCGTAGCCCTGGAGCCTGAGCCTCTCCAGGGCCTCCCCCTCAAGCTCCCTGAACACCTCCTCCAGCCAGGCCTCGTCGAGCCCACTGGCGGGCCTGCCTACGTGCCTAGCAACGCCCACCCTGTAGTCGCTGAGGAGGAGGCCTAGGGCGCTGAAGACCCCAGGCCTAGGCGGCACCACGACCCTGGGAACCCCCATCTCCCTGGCCAGCTCCACAGCGTGAACCGGGCCGGCGCCCCCGAAGGCAGCCAACTGGAACTCCTCGGGGTCGTGCCCCCTCTCAACAGTAACTATCCTCAGCGCCCTCGCCATGACGGCGTTCGCGAGAGCAACAACGGCCTCGGCGGCCTCCAGGGCCCCACGGAGGCCTGCCTCCCGTGCTAGCCTCTGCATCGCCGCCTCAGCCAGGTCCCTGCGAAGCCTCAGCCTACCCCCCGCCAGCTCCCCGGGGATCCTGCCTAGCAGGAGGAGGGCGTCAGTGACTGTAGGCTCCCCGCCACCCCTACCGTAGCATGCGGGCCCGGGCTCTGCCCCGGCACTGTGGGGGCCGAGCCTGAGAGCCCCTCCCCTGTCAACCCACGCTATGGTCCCGCCACCAGCGCCCACCTCAGCTATATCTATGAACTCGTGCCTAACCGGGTAGCCGCTCCCCCTGACAAGCCGCCCCATATGCACCCTGCCGCCAACCTCGTAGTACTCCACCACCTCCGGCCTCCCAGAGACGACGCTGCTAGCCTTAGCAGTAGTACCCCCCATATCGAAGGCTACCAGCCTCTCAACGCCGAGGAGCCCAGCTATATAGGCAGCCGCCACGGCGCCAGCAGCAGGACCACTCTCTATGAACACGGCGGGAGCCCTCAATACCTCGCCAGGCGTGGCAACACCCCCATCACTCTTCATAGCGAGGAGCCTGCCCCGGAAGCCGCGGAGCCTCAGGGCATCGGAGAGCCTCTCAAGATAGCCCCTAACGATGGGAGCTAGCACGGCATTGACAAGAGCAGTGCTAGCCCTCTCATACTCCCCAGGCCTCGGATCAACAGAGGAGCCCGTGACCACGGTAGCCCCGGGGCACGCCTCCCTAACAGCAGAAGCTATCTCCTCCTCAACATCAGGCCTCAAGTAGCCGTGAAGCACGCTCACAGCAAACACGTAGCCCTCACTACAGCGCCGGGCAGCCTCCCCCCTGACAACACTCAAATCAGGCTCCCGCAGCACCTCGCCACGAGGAGAAACCCTAACCCCTACCCCTATCCTATCACGCCTACCAGCAAGGGGCGGAGGCCTAGTGAAGAAGGGGTCATACAGGCTAGGCCTATTCTGCCTCCCAATCTCAACAACGTCCTCAAATCCCTCATCCGTGAAGAGAGCAGCGGGAGGCCTCTCAAGACCAGTCTGCCCGAAGAACAGGTTAGTACCGAGCGTAGTAGCAGTAACAAAGACCTCGATAGAGCCTATATCAACGCCTACAGACTCGACCCCCTCAACAATACCCACCCAAGGCTCCCTAGGCCTAGTCAACACCTTACCATGAACAACCCTACCCCCAACAACAGCAACCACATCAGTAAACGTGCCGCCAACATCGACACCAACCCTAACCCCGGACCCGCCAGGACCAGCCCCCAACAAAGCCCACCAGAAGCACAATAACAAAAATAACCCGGTGAACAGCTAATACACCATAACCAACAAGCCATACAGACCACCAGTAGACCCCAAGCAAAACAAGGAACACAACCAAGAAAACAGCAAGAAAAGAGAGATGGGTAGACGGATACTGCGAAGAGAAAGAGCTACCGAGAGATGGGAGGATGACAACGAGGAGCCCGTTGGTGCTTCGGGGCGTGGCCCCGTTGTGGCGGGCCCGGGGGGATTTGAACCCCCGACCACCGGCTTAGGAGGCCGGCGCTCTATCCTGGCTGAGCTACGGGCCCAGCCGGGCCTCCGGGGTCTAGCGAGACGGGAAGCCGGGACTCTTAAAGATTAGCAGCTCCCAGGCTTCACGGCTCCTAGGAGGGAGAAGCGGGGTGCATGAGGGCTCGGTAACGGGGCGCTACTCTACGTCACCGCCCCTCGATTAAGGAGGGGGCTCTGTCCTCTTGGGTAACCGCTTCCTCACCGCCCCGTCTCTCCTAATTCTTTCCTAGTTGCTTGCCCCGGGGGGTCTATGCTTTCACGGTTTTCCATGTTATTATGGCGTCTTGGGGCTTTGCTTCTATGCGGCCCTCTGCTTCTAGGCATGCGAGGGCTCCTCTCACTGTGTTGGTTATTAGCATTGCTATTCCCGGGTCTGTGGGTGCTTCGAGGCTCTTGATTACCTTGGCTGCTGCTTGCTCTGCGGTGACGGGCTCCCTTGCTGCCGTCATGGTGGCTTCTAGTAGCCTCTCCACAGCGTCTATGTTGGCTTTCAGCATCTCCTCTATGGCGCTGTCCTCTGCTCTGGGGCCGTGGGAGGGCTGGAGGGCCGTGTACCTCCTACCAGCCTCTCTTAGGAGCCACTCAAGGGTCTCCCTCGCCCTGCAGGGGTCGAGGTGGTAGGGTGCCCTGTAGCGGTTGAGGACGCGGTCGCCGAAGACGGCGTCTGCAGCGTAGAGCGTGCCGTCAGGCGCTATGGCGCCTAGCTGGCCCGGAGTGTGGCCCGGGAGGGGGACTAGGGTGAGGGGGCCCAGCTCCCCAGGAGCGTCGACCAAGAGATCGACTCTGACAGTCAGGGGCTTGAAGAGTAGCAAGCCGCTCCCATGCCTCAACGGGTAGCCAAAGGTCAATGCAGTCCTGACCACAGGGTCCATAACGGCGGGGGCGTCGAGGCGGGGCGCAGCAACAACTGCCTCAACACCTTCCGGGAGCCTTTCAAGGAGTCCCTCAGCCAGTGCATTCAAGTGATCGCTATGGTAATGAGTAACCAGAAACACCACCCTAGAGGCTTGCAGGCCCGCCAGCTTCCTGGCTAGCTGCCTAGCCCTCTTCTCCCCATGACCAGGATCCACTACGAAGACCTCGCCACCACAGGAGACTATCATGGTGGCGGGGCTGCCCTTCACAACCTCAACGCTACAGTCGCGACCAGCCACAGACAAGCCCCCCACGGTAGTCACCGGGGGGTTGCACCGGCCCGCGTGGGAGCCCTATAAAATAACCTCAGCTGCCTAGCCTGGGAGGCCGCAGTACTAGAGGGTGCCGCCTTCCCCCGGAGGGGGCTTGTAGCGGTTCTGGGTCTTAGGCTTCCTCTATCTGTACTATTAGCTCTTCTCCTCCGTCGCTCTTGGCTGGCGCCTTGGCTGGGGGTGGCGGGGCCGGCTTCTGCTGGTGGTGGCTCCTTAGCGGCGCCTGCTCTATGGGTGCTGTGGCTGCTTCGAAGGTCTTCTCAAGCTTCTCTAGTATCTGTTTTGCGTCCTTCTTCTCCGCTGAGAGGCTCTCCCTTAGCCGCTTGAGGTGGTTCATGCTAGCGGTGAAGCTGCTCTCCCTGATCTCCCCGCTGAAGTAGAGCATTTGTATATTGGCTATCGCCCCCGCGACTTTGAGGCTCTCGGCCTCGACCTCGCTTATCCTCCTCTTGACGAGGTCCTTGACCTTGAGGGCCCTCTGCTTGAGCACCTTGATGTCCTCGCTTAGCTGCCTCCTCATCCCCTCGATGATCTCCGCTGGTATATCGCCCTCCCTCGCTATATTCTCTATCGCCCTCCTCCTCTTGTAGGCTCTCTCGAGAGCCTCTATCACCTTTAGGGCCTCGTGTTTCCACTCGGGTATGACTAGTATCTTGCCATCCTCTATCGCCACCCTCTCGCCCTCTACCCTCTCGACCTGCCTGTCAGCGACCTTCACCTCTATGTACTTAACATAGCCGTTGACATCGCTCGCTACGCCCACAAGGATGCCTATATTCCTCTCATAGATGTCGTGGACAGTGCTACCAGGAGCGCTGTAAAGCTCCGTTATCTTCAGGGGCAAACCCTACTCCCCTCCCCTCCATTGAACCCCGACTAGCCGGGTTACCCGGGAACCCAATACTTAAGGGGGACTACCCGGGTGTCACACTGCCTGCCCCCCTACCCAGGGTTAGGGGGGTAAGGGGTAGGAACGGTGAATGTGATGGGCCTACAGGGCTGGGCTAAGAGGTGGAACGCCCCCGAGAAGACTGACACCATCGGCAGCAAGATAAGGAACTTCGTGAACCCGCCGCCCCCACTCAGGAACCAGATAATAACAGCCATGTACAAGATCCAGGCCCAGATAAACAAGCTAGACTACAGCTATGCAAAGCTCCAGAGCTACGATAAGATGCTATTCGAGAAGACCGTGAACGCCCTAGTAGAGGGGGACAAGGCCAAGGCCATAATGTATGCCAACGAGGTTGCCGAGGTCAGGAAGATGGCTAAGGTGATAGTGACTGTCAGGTACGCTCTCGAGAGGGTGAAGCTCAGGCTAGAGACCGCCCTCATATTCGGAGACATAAACGCGAACCTAGCACCGGCAGTGGTAGCACTCAAGGAGGTAGCAGGCTACCTAAAGGGCATGATGCCCGACGTATTCACGGAGCTCATGGAGATAGACGAGGCCCTACAGACGGCAATGTACCAGGCGACAGCACAGATACCAGTAGTATTCGACAACACCGTAGTCACAGAGGAGGCACAGAAGATACTCAGAGACGCCAGCATTGTGGCAGAGCAGAAGTTCAAGGAGCACTTCCCAGAGCTACCAGTATTCGAGAAGGCCGGCGAGGCCAAGACGAGCAGCAACGGCAGCGTGGCAGCAGAGGGCAAGTAGCCCCCAAGGCTTCCAC
>JALTZJ010000001.1 GCA_027046245.1 Acidilobaceae archaeon | reverse complement strand
GTCTGAGGAGAGCCTTGATGCGGCGTTTGAGAGGGAGGCCGAGGCCTTGGAGCGGGAGCCTACTGCCTCGTGGGATGACGTGGCTGGGCTTGAGGAGGCGAAGAGGAGCCTTGCCGAAGCCCTCTTCTTCAGCGTGGCCAGGCCTGACGTGCCCGTCGAGTTCGACCCGCCGAGGCGCTTCCTCCTCTTCGGCCCGCCCGGCACCGGCAAGACTCTCCTAGGGATGGCTGCTGCCAAGAGCCTGGGAGCCCGCTTCTTCTATGTGAGCGTCGACAGGATACTCTCGAGGTACGTGGGTGACTCGCCTAGGCTCCTCGCAGCGGTGTTCAGGGTTGCTAGGCGGAAGGCCCCCGCCATCATATTCTTCGATGAGGTGGAGGTCCTGGCTAAGAGGAGGGGCGGCGACGAGCCTGCTACCGGCGTCGTGCAGACTTTCCTGACGGAGCTTGAGGGGGCCACTAAGGGTAGGGAGCCCGTGATAGTGATGGCGGCCACCAACAGGCCTTGGGATCTCGACGAGGCTATAATCAGCAGGTTCCAGAAGAGGATCTACGTGCCCCTGCCTGATAGGGAGGCTAGGAGGGCTATCCTGGAGATACACACTGTTAAGAGGGGCTTCAAGCTCGAGGGGATAACCTTGGACGAGCTAGCAGACATGACTGAGGGCTACAGCGGCAGGGACCTGAGGAACCTAGTGCAGACCGCTATAGTGAGGATGCTGCGCCGCGCCAACCCGAGCCTCGAGGAGGCTGTGAGAGGCGGGGTAAGGCCGGGCCTCACCTACAGGGTGGAGCCCCTCACTAGGGAGGACTTCCTCTACGCCCTCGAGCGTGTTAAGCCCAGCGTGCCGAGGGATATGGTGAAGCTTTACGAGGAGTGGGCGAGGAACTACGGAGAGGTGGCGTGACCCGTTGCCCGGGGGAGCCAGGCTCAGGATCTACTGGTGCGAAGACGGGATCCCGAGAATGGCGGAGGCGGAGGGGAAGGTCTACATTGGTAGGAGCCCTGAAGGGAGGAGCTACAACGTCTACATAATGGATGGAGAGAAGAGGGTCATAGCCGAGGTAGGCGGCCCTTACAGCTACGTGAGCAGGCTCCACGCCCTAGTAGCCCTGGGGCCCGGCGGTAAGATTGTAGTGAAGGATCACGGCTCCACGGGGGCTGGAAGTACTAATGGGACCTTCGTTAACGGCGCCAGGCTCCCCCGGGGGGGCGAGGCTGTTGAGAGCGGCGCAGCTGTGGTACGGCTAGCCTCCACCGGCCCCACGCTACTGGTCGTGAGGAGCGATTGGAGGGGCGACCCCACTAAGCTACTTGCACTGTCCAGGGCTCCTGAGTGCCTGAAGAACGCGCTACTCCTCCACTCATTAAGCGCTACTGCGGGGAGAGAGCAGGGAGCTAGGGGGCGTGGCGATTGTGTTGTGCTACTGAACGCCTCTGCAAGGGTGCTGCAGATACTAGCTGCCGCGAGTAGGGGGGACTGGGAGGAGGCCGAGCATGCACGGAGGGAGCTTAAGCGCATTCTAGAGAAGCCGGAGGCGCGGCAGCTACTAGGGGAGGTGCTCGAGGGCTATCTTGAGGGGGGCCTCGACTCCCTGCTGCTAGCGCTGGACCAGGGCGGGTCGACGCTTTACGATATACTGCCCATGGTTAAGGAGAGGCTGAGGGAGGCAACTGCCGCCCGGGGCTGTAGCGAGCCCTAGCTGCCTAGGGAGCCCCTGAGGGTCACTATGCCTCTGATCGTATCCTCCCCTGGCATCTCAAGGCCTCTACCCAGCACTCTCCAGCCTAGGTAGAGCCTGGCAGCCTCCGCCAGTAGCTCGTCTCCGAGGGCTTCCGCGGCTTCTAGCATGTAGATTACCGCGGAGCCCCGGGCTATCCTCCTGAGTATCTCCTTTGCCTCCCATTCGAGCCTGGCCCCCTGGAGGGTTACTGCATCCTTCACCGCCGACTCCACAATCCTGTAGGCCTTCTCGGCGGCCTCGCCGTCGGCGGCTGACTTCATGGAGCGCTTGAGGTCCTCTAGTAGAGACTCGCCTGCCCTCTTCCTCACTATTGCCTCGACGAGGTCTAGGGCCTGTATATTGCTTGTTCCCTCCCAGATGGGCGTTATCATCGCTTCCCTGTGCCACCTCTCCACGTGGAACTCCCTGAGGAAGCCTATGCCTCCCCACAGCTCCATTGCCGTAGCGGTTATCCAGGCCGACGCCTCCGCCGTCGCGTTCTTCGCTGCGTGTGTGAGGAGCCTCGCGAGGTGGTAGCGCTCGGTGTAGGGCGGCTCCTCCCTCCAGGCCTCGTCGAAGGCCTTCACTGCCCTGAGCGCCAGCGCCGTCATCGCCTCAAGCTCTAGCTCCATCTCTAGGAGGTCCCTCGCCGCTAGGGGGTGCTCCGCCACCCTCCTGCCGAAGGCCCTCCTCTCCAGGGCGTAGAGTAGAGCCTCGAGGTAGGCTTTCCTAGCTATCCCCAGGGCCCCCACACTGTTCGCCAGCCTCGACACCATCAGGTCCTCTAGGAGAAGGTAGATCCCCCTACCAGGGCCTCCTAGCTCCCAGGCGTAGCTGCCGAGCAGCTCTACCTCACCCGTAGGCACCGCTACTGTCCCACTCTTCCACTTCAGCCTCCTCACCCTGAAGTTCAGCTTACCGTCCCAGAGGCGGGGCGCCAGGTAGAGGCCAAGCCCCTTTACCCTGCGAGGAGCCCCGGGAGGCCTGGCTGAGACGAGGGCATAGTCAGCCAGGCCCGCACCGCTAGCGAAGTACTTGTATCCCGTCAACCTGTAGATCCTCTCCCCAGCTGGCTCGGCAACGGTCTCGTTAGCCCCGAGATCGCTGCCACCCTGAATCTCGGTGAACCAGGTGGCGCCCCAGAGGAGGGGCCTCTCGATCCCCGCGAGCCCCCTGTAGATACGGCGCCACTCGCCCCAGCCATACTTGAAAACAGCGTAGGCAGTCTGCACAGTTATAGTCAAGATACAACTAATACCCGGGTCGCCGACGAGGTAGACGCCTGTGTAGTGTTCAAGCCAGCTACCACCCTGGAATGGCGGCCTGTTGACGCCGAACCTCCAAACGAGGTCCTCAAGCACCTTCCGCTCCATAGGGTCGAGCCAGGCCTTCTCGCTAGGCTCCCCACGGTAGCTCCACTGAACCAGGTGCGGCGGACTGTACAAGTCAACCCTGTAAGCAGCCTCGAGGATCTCACGCCCGGCATAACTGCCGAGATCGCTAAAATCAGGCTCCCTGCCCAGCAACCAGCGGAGCAAGAGCCTGTAAGGCTCGTCGACCCGATAATGGTTTAGCCCGTAAAGCGGGGTGATGTCCTCGAGACCAGTCAATGGCATGATAAGGCCGCACCCCCAACCCTCAATACAAAGAATCTGAGAGAAACGGCAAACCAAGACATTGTAAAGACTGTGCGCAATAAAGCGGGCCGTTAGAGGCTGAATTTAAACTCGCACTCAATAGTAAATGCTACTCCAATAGCACGGCTAAACACCCAAGGGTTTGTCGGTGCAAGCGAGAAAGGGAACTAATCGGCATGGCCATATCAAGGTAATCTAGCGTCTACGAGGGCGTGAAATAAAATACCATGGGTTAATAACGGGTTTACTGGGGAGACCCGTGCTATAAATACTCGCGTTACTACAGATGCATGAAGAGATGCAGTATTATTACTTGTTGTTGTTTCATTTTGATACGTGCTAAGGAAAAGCCTCTATTATGAGGTATTTTAAACTTCAAATACATCTATAAATAAAATAATTTGTAAATAGCGAGTTCCCTAGGTTAGCTTATGGGTAGATATATTAGCTATGTTCACCGGTATCTAGGCTTCCCAGCCCTATCAGATCCCACCTCTCCCTGTAGGGCTCGTAGTCCCTTACCTCAAGCCAGTACTGCTTCTCACCCCTCTTTCCTATACTCTCTTTTACTAGGCTTTCGACTTCCTCCCTCCTCATTATGAAAACCTCGGGCCTATCACTGAGAACCTTCCTGACTACGATTAGGTAGTCGTATGGCACACGCGTCTTCCTCATCGGGACGGGATTCCTCCCTGAGAGCGATTTAACCTGAATCGTTATGGATCGCTGCCAGTCAAGGCTGTAGGCAATAATATCTACACCAGCAGTATTCCTGACTGTGGGCAGGCAATACCAGCCTCTCCGCGAGAGCTCGTAGCAAACATAGAAAACTCCTGTCATACCGACTAGAGAATTGGGAAGCCTAACACGCCTGCGAGGCAATAACGGTCCACCCAACAATGACTTAGAGCGGTTTACTCCTTATTTCGATCCGAACAATGAGTATTATCTGGGAGTTGGATTGGCAGTATCTTACGCTAGTTTGGACGACGTATTCGCCGGTGTCAAGAGGGGCGTGTTTGTTAATGAGAACACGTTCAGGCAAGCATTCGTTGAAGCGCTAAAGAATGAAGCTAGGAGTTACTGTACTGAAGTGGTATATGAACGCGTGCTAAGAGTTATCCTCGATAAAATCGTTAGGGGGCGTATGCCGGATATAGTATTTGCTAATGTTGTCGTGGAGCTTGAAGCGCCACCATCTAAAGATAAGCCCGTTTCCAGAAGGAAAGTGGAAGAGCAGCTCAAGAAATACATGGAGAAAATGGCTGAGCCGCATCTCTCTGTAACAGTTTGGGGATTGGCTACTAATGGGTGGAGGGCAGAGCTATGGGTTCTCAAGAAGATACCTCTAAATGGGGACGTTGAGGAGCGAATAGAGCTAGTCATGGAGGGCCCTATGCCGGATGTCACTAGGCATCTACTCAGAATAATATGCTCGGAAAAGATCCAAATAGTCTCTCCAAAGGATCTCGTGGCGATATTCGGGGTGTAACAGGAATGTCTAGGAGCTCCAGCAACTTGGCAGCAGTCAACATTAGAGCACTATATCGGACCCTAGAGTGGTACTCCCATAATCAGGGAGTAGGAAACGCGGCAAGAATACTGCAATACTATGATCTTTGGAAGGATTTACATACCCTCTCAGTAAACATATCCAAGGAGGGATGGGAGGCACTTAAGAAGCTAGCACAGCAGAACCTGGGAATCCCAATTACGAATAGAGAACAACAATGGCGTTTCCTCTTCGCGATAGAAACCTACCTAAACATCCTTATAAGAACAATAGCGCTAAGCAAGCTCGGTAGAACACCCTCAAATCTCATAGACTTCAAGAATAAGATAAACAATAACAGGAATATATTCTCTCCAAGTGTTTTCGAATGGTTTTTCCTGGCTATCCAAGACGCTGCTCTAGATAACGATATCAAGCAAAACCTAGAAAATTCTATTACAATAATATTGCAGACGCTGCAATCAATTAATGTTGCTACACTCTCCTTTGACTCCTTCAGAGTCTTATATCAAAACATACTTCCAAGAGAGATAAGAAGGAGCCTCGGAGAATTCTACACAAATGAAGAAGTAGTGGATCAGGTATTAGATGCGGCCGGTCTTAATTGCGAAAGAATAAGGATACTCTACGAGAGGTGGAAGGCAGGCCACGATGTAAGGATACTCGACCCAGCATGCGGCTCGGGAAGCTTCCTAGTAAGGCTAATCAATAGAATCTTTAACTGCCTCGGTTGCAAGCAGGATATAGTCGACTTCATAGAATCTGTTCTCTATGGTGTCGACATAAACCCCTTCGCTGCTGAAATGGCTAAAATCAACGTCATCCTATCAATAAATGATGGTCTCCAGGCGACATGCAGACACGCCGTCTATGCAGTACAGAGAATCAATGTGTTCTGGGGGGACAGCCTTGCTACTGCCCTGGAAGCTAAGTATCCTAGCACCGGGGATCGCGTGCTAAAACTGAGGATACCAAGCCTTGCACGCTTCCTTGAATCGACAAATGGGGAGATACTATTACCACCTCCGGACGTTACAGATCCTGTTGAAACTATTAATGAAATCGTCAGTTATCTAATGAGGAACAGAAGAAGGGAAGACTTCATTCACGATTATCTTAGTAATATTCCCGATGATATTAGAGAGACGTATAAGGACGTATTAACTAGCCTCTGGAATATTATATCATTAATAATTGCATCTGGCAACTCGCGAGCTATCGAGCTTTTAAAAAGTAGCCTAAGAATACTAAGGCATATGGGGCAGGTTGACTATATCATTGGAAACCCTCCATGGGTTAGGATACACGAGGTCTCAAAGCCTGTAAGGGAAAGACTTCGAAGCGACTTTAGGTTTTATAAGCAGGGCTCCAGTTATGATCCTAAGTTCAGGAGAACAAGGACACCATTCAAATCCCAGCAGGACTATTCAATGGCGTTTGTCGAAAGAGGTTTAGACCTGCTTAAACCGGGCGGGGTCTTGTCATTCGTTATAACATCTAAAATACTAAAAACAACCTACGCTGGCAAGCTAAGGGAAGCCCTTCTGAAGGAAACATCAATACTAAGACTAATAGATTATAGCCTCTATCCTATTCCTCTCTTCGAAGATGTGGTAAACTATCCCCTAGTAATATCTGTTAAAAAGAGCGTGCCTCCCAAGGATCACAAGGTAGATATAACTATATATAATACGGCTGGTCAGTCAAGAGAATTCCATGTTATGCAAGGCGAGCTTCCTATTGACAAGAAAAACCTTATGAGCCCCTGGATCATAGCCCCCGAGAGCGTCATACAAGTGTTTAGAAAGCTCCAGTCTCGTGGCGTCAGGCTGGGGGACAGCTACGAAATAATGAGAGGAGTGATGACCTCCGCGAATGACTTGTTTATTATACGTGAGATAAAGAGTTGTAACAAAGGTATCGCTAGAGTCGTACTTGAGAATGGGAAAGAAATCGAGGTAGAAGAATGGCTTATACACCCTATGGTTAGGGGTGAAGATATAGATCCGTTCATGTACAAGCCTAATTACTACATTATTTTCCCGCACGATCCTCAAACTATGGAGCCCCTCTGGGATCCAGTTCAGCACCAAATACTTGACATATTAGGATTGCTTTCGACAGGATGGAGTGTTAAGGCCTCTGGTAACGTGCTGGTCTACGAGACAAGGAAGAAAAGCGCATGTCGACAGGTATTACAACGTATATCATACTTCAGCCACGGCGGCTGGACGCTCAGGCAGGTAAGACCATGTAGAGTACAGGCGTGCATAGAAGTAGGGAAGGGCAATTCCACCCTCAAGGTAAACGTTGAAAGCTTGGGTAGCGGATGCAAGGTTTATATTGAAGGCCTTCAGATACCAGGTGCGCCTCGCGCTACACGGCACTTCATAAGAAACCTTGAAAGGCTAGTTAGAAGAAACGATTATAGGGTAAACCTACCTCCATGGAGTATTTTCAGAGTGTCACGACGGAAATTCCAAGAATACAGAATAGCATGGCAAGAAATAGCGAAGCATTTTGAGGCAACACACCTACCAGTCCGGTTGAATATTAATCTATGCAAAAGAGAGACTGAGAGGCTAATTGTACCAATTCAAAAAGTTTACTTCATATCCGATAAGAACAAATGTGCTTCATTAGCTATGTTGGCCTACCTAAATTCTAGCTTAATTAGGTCTTTAATGAAGCTCATAGCGTGGAGTGCACGTGGCGGCTATTACGAGCACATATCTTATACTGTAGGTCAACTCCCCCTACCTTCTCAGGATTACACGAATAAATTATGCGAAGAACTAAAAGATATACAAGATAATAGTTTAAATGAAGCTGCTAGGAATCTCACTGAGCAAGTA